>CAZSKH010000112.1:6489-7801 GCA_964607395.1 uncultured Algimonas sp. | reverse complement strand
TTTCGTTTCGAAATCGTCTCGCGTGGCGGGTTCCAGCAGAGGTCCAACATTCCCGACAATCGCGGCATCACCGGATTCAAATAATCCATGAATATTGGACAGCTCGCGCGGGAGGCCAAATTGACGTCCCATAAAGCGCGATGCGTTTGTCGGATTTAACGCCAAAATGTTCTCGCGATGTCGGGAGCTGTTTTCGTTTTCGGAATCATAAGAAGAGAAAATTCCGGGCCGCACAGCTTTCAACGCGTCATAGCTGGGGGCATCTACCGGAAGAACAGTGTCGTTCTGATCCATCCCGCCTTTGAGCATAATACCCACGAGTGCTTTATACCCGCCAATATTGGCGGCGTGGGCGGTGCCGCGTCCCAAAGCAGAAAGGCCCATAGCCGCACCTGCAAAGCCCAAGGTCGAGCGCGTAATAAATTGACGTCGATTATAATAGGTCATGTTTCCGCTCCTTAATTCTGCGCCGCATAGGCGCCGGACGCCATGACCATGAGGATTGCCGTTTGCGCCCGTTTGCGCCGCTCGGTGTCTGCATCGTCACCGTCGACAATGAGCGTCGAAACGACGTCCTCAATATCAGTTTTGGCCGAGTCCGAGAGTTGCCCCGCCGTCAGCTTTACATTCAAATGCTCAACGAGCGCTGGAACGTCTTCCGCCAAGGCGATCTCGGCTGTGAAGTCGGGCGTAAACCCCGGATAATTTTCCGGATCATCCGCGCGGCGCATGATGTAATGTGAAACAAAGTTTACAAACCCCAATGAGGCCCCTTCATTGACGATTTGCAATTCCGGCGCGGATAATCCCGCATCTCCAGTCTCCGTTCCGGGCGAGATAAATCCTGGCCTGTAGAAGTTAAAGACGGACGGGCTGCGCAAAGGGTGCTGCGACAGGCCCTTATCCGGATCATTTGTATTATAAAAACGCCATTCATCCGAAACATTTATATCGCTGAGCTGAAAAGCCTTTGCATATTGAATGAATTTTATGACGGGCTCCCTCACCTTGCCTTCATTTGCGGTTTGAACGTCATCATGAACAGACTCGTCCAACAAGATGGCCGCAATAACGGCGTCAAAATCCCCGCGCTGACCCGTTCCGAAACTCTGCCCATTTGGCGCGCGGTAGCGTCCCGCCTCAAAAACCTCTGCGACGCGGCGCACATAAGCGGGCGACGGTGAGGATGCGGTAAACCGCTGAATGAGTTGGCGGGACAGAAAAGGTGCGACATTTGGATGGGATGCAATTGTGTCGAGTGCCTGTTTGATCGTCTCATCACCCCCCGTATTTTCAGGAATCGTCGTTCCCA
>CAZSKH010000112.1:0-6389 GCA_964607395.1 uncultured Algimonas sp. | reverse complement strand
CCTTTCCGGTTTCTATGATAGGTCAAATATCTGGCCA
Organism: uncultured Algimonas sp.; assembly: GCA_964607395.1. Classification (GTDB taxonomy): domain Bacteria; phylum Pseudomonadota; class Alphaproteobacteria; order Caulobacterales; family Maricaulaceae; genus Litorimonas. The sequence continues at coordinate 6,352 of CAZSKH010000112.1, read as the reverse complement.
TCGCAGGCGAGTAAGTGACATCCTCCAATAGAACGCGGTAATTCCCAAAGGCCTGATCCGTCAGAATATCGGTATAATAGGCCGTACTAAACCCCTGATCAAAGAAGGACTCTGTTGAGATCACGAAGATCTGCGACAGGGCAAACACCATGCGTTGGTGGAGCTCATCATCCGCCGTCAGCATTGTTTGCCAGATCAATTTGCTATGGTTCGCATTTGTTTCAAACCGCGACGCATATCGAGATCGCATGATCGGAAGTGTCAGCGTCGCGGGCTTGCGCATTTGCGCGACAATCCAATCAGCCGCATCGGTTCCGACGAGCGCGTCAATATCCGCCTCAGTCCCGCCGAAGCCGGCCTGGATCAAAAAGCGAGCCGCTTCCTCGCGGGTCTCAAGGTTGGTGTAAGGTTTCGCAACGGGGGTCGGTGCTGGGTTGCCAGTTGTAACCGCAGACCCAATTCCCGAAGACCCGCTATCGCTGCCCCCGCCACAGCCGATCAGGGCCGCCATAGCCATCACACTCAGTAAGGTCGTTCTCACTTTAAATTTCACCGCGAATTTCCTGGAGCCCCAGCCCTGTCAGAGGCCCTAAGGCAATAGGATTAAATGCGGCTTAAATCGGGCGAAAGATGACGTCGTGGTGAAGCTTTAGTTAAGGCCTAAAAATCAAGGTGCAGTGACTTTTGGCGCGGGCGTTGTGTGCAGATCAAAGGCGCTATGGAGGGCGCGGACAGCCAGCTCTGTATATTCGCTATCGATCAGGACAGAGATTTTAATCTCCGATGTTGCGATAACTTTTACATTTATGTTCCGCTCCGCCAGCGCTTCAAACATGGTTTGCGCAACGCCTGTGTGGCTGCGCATGCCGATGCCGACGACGGAAACTTTGGTGACATCAGAGTCGGACTTAATATCTTCAAATCCAATCTGCGACTTCGCCGTCTCCAAAGCCGCAAGGGCTTTGTCCAAATCGCGTTTCCCGACCGTGTAGGTGAGGTTAGCAGAATTATCCGACCGCGAGATACCTTGGACAATCATATCGACAATGACATTGGCTTCGGACATGGCGCGGCAGACCTTTGCGACCATACCGGGCGCATCTTTCAGGCGCAGCAATGTGATTTGGGCTTCGTCGCGGGAATAGGCAACGCCGCTGACAACACGTTCTTCCATGGTTTCATCCTCGTGGCAGACCAGAGTTCCGGGGTTGGGTTCGCCCACATCTGCCATGCTGGTCAAAACACGGATAGGCAAATTATAATTCATAGCCAGCTCTACGGAGCGGGTTTGCAATACTTTCGCGCCGAGGGATGCGAGTTCCAACATTTCCTCAAAGGCAATCCGGTTGAGGCGGCGCGCGTCTTTGGCGATACGGGGGTCGGTCGTGTAGATCCCGTCAACATCCGTATAAATATCGCAGCGGTCAGCTTTCAACGCAACGGCCAAGGCGACAGCAGAGGTATCCGAGCCGCCGCGTCCAAGGGTCGAAATTCGGCCTTCTTCATTCACGCCCTGAAATCCCGCGACGACCGCGATATTTCCCGCCGCCATGGACGGGCCAATAGATGAGCTTTCAATCTCGCCGATACGGGCTTTGGAATGGGCCATGTCGGTCTTGAGGGGGATTTGCCAGCCGAGCCAGCTGCGGGATTTAAGGCCCCTGCGGCGCAGCGCGATGGAAAGCAATCCAGATGTGACCTGTTCCCCCGTCGCAACGATGGAATCATATTCATCCTCAATATCGCCGCCGAGCGTTTGGCCTTGTGTCGGGGTGTCGGCGTCCAGCGCGTCCACGAGGGCCACGAGGCGGTTTGTCTCTCCGCTCATGGCGGAGACGACGACAGCGACTTCATTCCCGTCTTTCGCCTCATCCGCGACGAGGCTCGCAACATGGCGAATGCGTTCCAGATTGGCAACAGATGTGCCGCCGAATTTCATGACGATGCGGGCCACTTGCCGCCTCCGCTTTTGCTAAATGTTCAGCGACTCTCAATGAGAGCGCCTTTAATCGGCGACCTCTTAGGTGGAAGACCCTTAAGACGCAATGGGCAGATGAGCTGTTAGTGCTTCACCTTTTTCCATCCTATCCTTTCGTCTTGCGTATATAGTGCGTTGCGAACCGTGTTCGGTTGGAAAAGGGAGAATTAGAATGGCCCATAGTGAAGAGAGCCCTGAGCAATTGACCCGTGTTTCCGTTGACCCGGCGGAAATGGCGAGTTTTTCTCGCATGGCAGCGGATTGGTGGGACCCGGCCGGGCCTTTTAAGCCGCTGCATATTATGAATGGTGCGCGGTTGAACCTCATAAAGAATGCAGTCTGCGAGCATTTCGGCCTCGACCCTGATGTTGACCAACCTTTGAAAGGTCTGCGCGTCTTAGACATCGGATGCGGCGGCGGCCTGCTGTGCGAACCTATGGCGCGGCTTGGCGCGAGTGTGACTGGGGTGGACGCCCTGGAGCGTAATCTAAAAACCGCCAAAACCCACGCAGAGCAAGTCGGCGTGGAAGTGGATTACCGCCACGGCACCATCGAGCAAATGGTAGAAGCTGGCGAGACGCCCTTTGACGTCGTGCTGAATATGGAAGTGATCGAACATGTCGCCAACCCACCTGAATTCATGACGGATTGCGCGGCGATGGTGAAATCTCCAACAGCGAGTAAACCCGGCGGCCTCATGCTCTGCTCGACCATCAACCGAACGCTGAAGGCTTTTACTTTTGCGATTGTGGGCGCAGAATATGTCCTACGCTGGTTGCCGCGCGGCACCCATCAATATGCGAAATTTGTGAAGCCTGCGGAGCTGTCTCGGTGGATGACCGATGCAAATTTAGACATCACAGAACAAATTGGGATGAACCTGAACCCGGTCACAAATGTGTGGAAAACCTCTGGGGATAAGTCGATAAACTACGTGACGATTGGGGCAAAGGTTAATTTACGTTAAAGGGTTAATAAATCCTGAATAAATCAATTCGGCCTCACCCAAAAGTGATTCGTATTTGACTGTCTTAATTATGCCAAATTCTTATATAATACAGATAGATAATAAGTTAACACGCGTTAATCAAAATGGTAAAATTTTAACGGAACGGATGGGTTCTCGTAAACGTTACCCGAGTAGATTATCGTTAAATTAATCATGAAAGGACACCCCCATGTCCCATATGAAAACAGCTCCTGTGGATATGTTCACAACTTTGCGCCCACGCTTGTTTACGGGGCCATTACTGCAAGACATTAAATCGATACAGGCTTCTATCGCGAGGTTTGGTCTTCTCTCCCCCATTATCGTGACCCGTTCGGGAGATCGCCTTATCGTTCTTGATGGGCGCAAGCGTTTAGCCGCCATTCGGCGTTTGGCCTTTGCGGGCCGCTTGCCGCGATCTCTCGTCAACATTCCTTACGTTGAGGTCAAAGACGCAAAGCAAACGACGTCAGATGCCCCCAGCCTGATGTCCAATCGCGATCTTTTCAACACCGTCATCAGCATGTTTCGCGCGGATCAAGATGTGAGCAAAATCGCTGCCGATTTATATCTTTGCCGAAAAACGGTGAAACACGTTCTGACTTTGGGGCGTCTGTCCCCGCGTCTTCGCAAGGCCTTTTTTGACCGCACACTCGATTTCGGTCAGGCCAAAGCCTATGCGGCCCTGCCTGACCATGAGGTGCAAGAGGCCGCTTTTTTGGCGCTTGGACCTTTCGCTAGAGATCAAGCTATTTTGAATGTCGCGCGCCAGACAGAACCGGCAATCGATATTCCCCTGCGCTTGGCTGCTTAATCACTCTCGCTTTTAAGCGGGCGAGACAACAGCGCCGCCATCGCGCCGGCGGTGGTCAATTCCCCGCTGAGCACGCGGTTGACGGCAATACATATCGGCATATCCACGCCCTCGCGCGCTGCCAGTTTGACCAAGGCAGGCGCGGTGGCCACGCCTTCCGTCACAGAATTTCGCGACGCCAATATCGCGTCCAAAGGCTCGCCTTTGCCCAATCGCATCCCGCAGGACATATTTCGCGATTGCGTGGAGCTGCATGTCAGGACCAAATCCCCCAGACCGCACAACCCTGACAAAGTCTCGGCCCGCGCCCCTAAGGCTGCGCCCAAGCGGTTCATTTCGGCAAATCCGCGCGCGATCACGGCGGCATGGGCGCTTTGGCCTAACCCCATACCGAGCAGCATCCCGCAAGCAATTGCCAAGACGTTTTTGACAGCGCCGCCGACTTCTACGCCGATCATATCATCTGTCGTATAAGGCCGGAAAGTTGGGCCTTGGATGAGCGGCGCAAGGCGGTTAGCTGCGTCGAGATCATCCCCCGCCAGCGTGACGGCGGTTGGCAAGCCTTTGACGACATCCCGTGCAAAGCTTGGCCCGGAGAGGACAAATCGCGCCGCCCCCGGGACGCTCTCAGACAGGACCTCATTCATGAAATCCAATGTCGAAATTTCAATACCTTTTGAACACAACACAACGGGCAAGCCATAGGGGATATGCGGTGCAAAGACTTCCAGCTGCGCCCGCGTATGTTGCGCGGGGATAACAGACAGGCACAGCTCTGCGCTTTTGAAATCAGGCGTTTCCGCCATTGCCGTTATGCCGTCGTGCAGGCGCGCATCCGGCAGATATCGGACGTTCTCACGGACGGCATTGATAGCCGCCGCTTGGGCGGCATCTCGCATCCAAAGCGTCACCTCATGGCCATTGGTCGCCAAGAGCTGTGCCAGCGCCGTGCCCCAAGACCCGGCCCCTAAAACGATTGCTTTTTTTTGTGTCATCAATTCAACTTGGTTTTATCGGGTTCGGGAACGAAAGCGTCAGGCAGAGGATGTGCCTCTATGCCTTCTTCTTTTAGGGCCTCCGTTTCCGGTGGTGTGGCCGAGCCATATATGCCGCGTTCGGGTTTTTCGCCGTAATGAATGGCTCGCGCTTCTTCGGCGAAATTCGTGCCGACATTCTCGCAATTTTTTCCGATTTCCGTTCGAATTTTCGCAGCGATGGCCGACATGGCTTTTTCTGCATGTTCAGCTCTCGCTTCGGTTTTGCGCGCGGTTTTTATAGCAGGGGCCATGATCGCTTTCTCGACTTCGGTCGTCGCGCAAATGGGACAACACAAAAGGCCGCGCTCGGCTTGATCATCATAATCAGCAGAGCTGGAAAACCAGCCTTCAAACTCATGCTCCGCTGTGCAGATGAGATTATATCGTATCATAGCACGCCGCCTTTCCAAGCGGGTATTCTCTGTCGGGCTTGGGCCACTTTCGCTTTATCAATCTCAGCGCAAATAAAGCCCGGGTCAGTATGGTCCAGCTTTGCCATCACCTCCCCCCAAGGCGCAATGATTGTCGAGCGCCCCCATGTCTTGCGACCATCTTCGTGATGGCCCCCTTGTGCAGGCGCGAGTACATAGGCCCCCGTCTCTATCGCGCGGGCGCGCAGCAAAGTTTCCCAATGCGCCTTACCCGTCGCCACAGTGAAGGCGGCGGGAGCGCTGATTATGTCGACTTCGGCTTGCGCATATTCAGCATAAAGCGCGGGAAAGCGAAGATCATAGCAAATGGACAGGCCGAGCGAGAGCCCGCCCGCTTTGGCGGTCACTGGCGCATCGCCCGCCGCATAGCTATCGGCTTCGCGATAGGTTTCCGATTTTGACAAGGCCGCTTCGAACAAGTGAATTTTATCATATTGCGCAGTCAGCTTGCCATCGGGCGCAAAGAGTAAAGACCGGTTCGCAATTTTGCCATCGCTGCGTAAAATCGCGAGCGAGCCGATGAGCAAATCTATCGAGAGCTCTGCGGCCAGCTCTGAAAACGCTGCCACGCCTGCATCCTCATCCATAGGTCGAACGTCTCGGCGCAAGGCTTTGGGGTCTCGCTGCAACAAATGCGTCATTTCCGGGGTCGCAATAAAGGCAGCCCCCTCCGCCGCCGCTGCGCGCACAAGATCAGACGCCGCCGCAATATTTACGGCCACATCAACACCCGAACACATCTGAATAACGGCAGACTTCAAAGCCTAAAGACCCAGCATCGGATCGAGTTTACCCGATTTATCCAGCGCGTGAATATCATCACAGCCGCCAATATGTTTCCCGTCAATAAAGATTTGAGGGAATGTATTGCGGCCGGACCGCTCGTTCATTTCTTTGCGCTTATCGCGGTCCCTTGCGGCGGGGATGTCAATAAAGTCTACGCCTTTATTCTTGAGCAATGCTTTCGCCTTGATACAAAAAGGGCAGAACGCTTTTGTGTACATTTCAACTTTGGCCATGTGTCGTTTTTCCTTGTGAGAACTCTATGTAGGCAATGCTGCGGCTTTTGCCACGCGCGCAAGGCATATTCCATCGACTCGTGCC
>CAZSKH010000111.1:0-7846 GCA_964607395.1 uncultured Algimonas sp. | reverse complement strand
ACGGTGTTTATGACCACGGCATTTATGGTGCGCTAGAAACGAAGACCGACAAAATTGGTCTGAAATCACCGCGCCAAGTCTTGTGGCGAGTTTATGCCAAAGCGTCCGTCCTAGCCGCAGGAGCGACTGAACGCCCCATCGGTTTTGCCAATAATGATCGTCCCGGCATCATGCTTGCGGGCGCATATCGAAGCTACGCTAATCGTTATGGGATCAAGGTGGATGAAAATCTCGCCCTCCTCACAAACAATGATGACGGGCTGCGCACACAAGCGGACCACGTTATAGATACGCGGTCTGGCGAGCATGTTATCAATACATCAGGGCGAAAAGGCGTAAAGTCCCTAACGCTTAATTCGGGACGCCGTATCAAGGTCAAAGGTTTGGCGATATCAGGTGGCTGGAACCCAAATGTCCATTTGACCTGTCATAAGCGCGGTCGTCCGAGATGGGATGAAGCCTTGTCTTGTTTTGTGCCAGACACAAAAACGCTGCCGAGCGAAATGACCGTTGTCGGAGCCGCCGACGGGGAATTCTCAACCTACGCCGCATTTGAAAGCGCCAACGCAGCGTCAAAAGCTTTGGGCTATAAGACAAGCAAACTGCCCAAAGCTGAAGATGCACCTCTTAACGTGAAGCCGTTTTGGTTCGTCAAGGGTAAGACAAGAGCCTGGGTGGATTTTCAAAATGATGTGACCGTGAAGGATATCTCTCTCGCCCATCAAGAAGGCTTTTCTTCGGTCGAACACGTCAAACGTTACACGACTTTAGGCATGGCAACTGATCAAGGGCGAACGTCAAATGTCGTTGGCCTTGCAGTCTTGGCCGACGCCACTAACCGAACAATTCCTGAAACGGGCACAACGATATTTCGCCCACCTTACTCCCCGGTGCCAATCGGAGCTTTCGCAGGGGCGCATCGTGGCCAGCATTTTAAACCTGTTCGCCTTACTCCCAGCCACGCTTTTGCAAAAGAGCTTGGCGCGACATTCGTTGAGACAGGCTATTGGAAGCGAACCCAATGGATAGCGAATAAGGGAGAACAGGGTTGGCGTGATAGCGTGGACAGAGAAGTCCTTATGACGCGAAACTCGGTTGGCATGTGTGATGTGTCGACATTAGGAAAAATCGACGTACAAGGCCGCGATGCAGGAAAGTTCTTAAACAAGGTCTATGTCAACACATTCAGCACACTAAAAGTCGGTAAATGCCGTTACGGTTTGATGCTACGCGAAGATGGTATCGCCATGGATGACGGCACGATGGCACGATTATCAGAAAATCATTTTGTGATGACGACAACAACCGCCAAAGCTGGACCCGTTTTCCAACATCTCGAATTTTGTCGCCAAGTCCTGTTCCCAAACATGGACGTCCACCTTATTTCGACGACAGATCAATGGGCACAATATAGCGTGGCTGGACCAAATGCGCGAAAACTGCTCGAAAAAATTGTCGACGCGGAACATGACATTTCTAATGAGGCTTTTCCTTATATGGCGTGTGGGGAGCTGACGATTTGTGGCGGCACGCGCGCTCGATTATTCCGCCTCTCCTTCTCCGGAGAACTCGGATATGAAATCTCAGTTCCTGCAAGATATGGCGACGCCCTGATCCGTGAACTCATGACGCAAGGTGAAGAATTTGATGCCGTTCTTTATGGTACCGAAGCTCTGGGCGTCATGCGAATTGAGAAAGGCCACGCCGCAGGTAATGAGTTGAACGGAACGACAACGGCAACAAATTTAGGCTTGGGTGGGTTCGTTTCCAAAAAGAAAGACTGCATTGGCAAAATCTTGTCCCAACGCGAAGGCCTGGCAGATGAAGGTGTTTTGAACTTAGTTGGCTTCATGCCTACGACTGCGGATGGCATGCTCACTAACGGCGCACATTTTTTCAGCGAAGGCGACGAGGCCTCCCCTCAAAATGACCAAGGTTATATGAGCTCTGTCGCATGGTCCCCAATGCTAAAAAGCTACATAGGGTTGGGATTTCTCAAGGATGGGAAAAACCGCATGGGTGAAATTTTGACGGCCAAAGACTTTTTACGCGGCGGCGATGTCAAAGTTACGGTCGTTAGCCCGCACTTCTTTGACCCTGAGGGAGGCCGTCTCCGTGGTTAGTTTGATCGAAAAATCTGCCGTCAATGGATATTCGCAAATCCGCGAAGGCCTATCGATATCAGAGGCCACAGGTTTCGAGTTAATTTCTCTCGTTGCGGCAAGAGGCTCAGAGATTGACTTCAAAAAGCGCTTCAAGAAGGCTTTAAAAACTGACCTACCTAATCCCAATCAGGTCCAGCAAATTAAAGATGGGTCGGTAATATGGACAGGTCAGAACCAGTATCTTGTTATGCTAGGCACATCGGATGTTCATGCTGATGTTAAACTTGGGGAGACGCTGGGCGATACCGCCTACACAGTTTTGCAAAGCGACGGCTGGGCTTGCTTACGGCTTACGGGAGACCGGTTTTACGATGTCATGGACCGTTTTATCCCGCTTGATTTGCGCCGCGCGGACAAAGACTTTGCCGCCCGCACCCAAGCGCACCACATATCCGTGATCATTGTTAAACAGCCAGACGGATCTTGGTTATTACTTACGCCGAGGTCGACAGCGCAATCTTTCTTGGACGCGTTGACGCACGTCATAACGAACGTCTTGGGTTGATATCACTTAATCAAGGGCCTGCATGTGCCGCGCGATCCATTTGTGGAAAACATGGGTTGGTACATCCATAACAGGAGAGAATTTTCCTCCATCAAAGAACGGCCCATGACGGCCCTTTTGCATCCCTTCGACAACCCCAACATCTTCCGCGAAAATATTACGCCAGAGTTCGGCATTACGCGCGCGCATCGCGGCCCACTTATCTTTTTTCGCCCCGTCTTCCGTATAACACAATGCGACCCGCTCTAGCGTCTCCTCCGGGCCTCGCGGCATAAGCAGCATAGCAACGGCGTGATCACGATGAACGCCTAACAGGACATTTGGAAACACCGCTACATATTCAGATGCCAAATCCCATTTATTGGACAGACTCTCAAAGTCCGGAAACTTTAACTCGTTCTCATCCTCAAGCTGGGTGTAGATATGGCTACCCTGTCCTGCGTAATTTGGTTGATCATCAATGTGATAATGATTGGAGATGCTGGAGATGGAGTTTAACTCTGGATGTATCCATGGAAGATGGTAGCTCTCACAATAATTCTCGACAGCAAGCTTCCAATTTGTCTTAACTGACATCTCAAATTTGCTGCTCTCCGCATCACAGAAATAGGGTTGGTCGAATTCAACCCAACGCTTCAGTAAATTTTCATGTTCAATTTCAAAATCAGGCGCATTTCCCGATACGTTGACAAAAACAACACCTTGCCAAACCCTGCTCCGAATTCCGAATAGGCTAAGCTGACTGCAATCAATCGCGTCATGTGTATCCTGGTCAACACCACCGACATAGGGCGTCTTTATCAGGTTTCCTTCATGGGAATATGCCCAACTATGATAGGGACAACGAATAGGCCCCTTTAAGTGCATAGGCTTATCGACGAGTATCATACCGCGATGCCGGCAGGTGTTTTGAAAGACATTGATGCCGCCGCTTTTCCCGCGCACCAATAATAATGGTATACCCAAAAAATCTACGGGGAATGCATCGCCGGGATCGGGAATGTCGTTTTCAAAGCCGACAGCTGACCAAGTTTTGAAAAATAACTCGCGACGCTCTTTAGCGAACATATCCTCTGAAATATAATATTCATTCGGAAGGCCCTTTGCCTCCGATATAGGCTTTAATACATCATCCAGAGCGTCAGTCATAAGCTTATTAAAAATCGGCATTCAAAAAAGCGCAAGCCCAATCCATAAGAGCTTATCAATTTTATATTACAACATAAGTAGAGATTAAGATAATCTCTCATCTCTCATCTCTCATCTCGAATGACCTCACTCCAGTTTAGCTTGCCCTCTAGCCACGGCATTTGCGGGTAGAGTCTGGGCATAATGTCTTGGCTTAATATCTTGGTCGCCATTGAGGCGATTTGAGCGGGCGCATCACCAAGACTGTTTTCTCGGGCTAACAAATCAAAGTACCGTGTAAATGCACCGCGCTTGATAGGATGGACTTGCACATTGTCTAATAGATCGGGTTTTTCGAGCAAACAGAGAGGCGTGGTTATTCCCCACCCCATCCCTTCAGCGACGGCCATAGTGTGCCCGGGTGCCCGATCAAACTCTGCGACATCTGGAAACTTTAAGCGCAACCGATTGAGTTGTCTTTCAATTCGCAGACCCATAGCGGACCGGAGCGAAAGGCGCAAAAACGGTAAGTTTTTATCATCCTCCAGATCGGTTGACCCTTTATAATTCCTCGGAAAAATGAGGACATAAGGTTCATGAAAAACTTTATAGCGGTTCAGCCCACCAATATCCTCCATGACATTATTCGTCGCGATAATTATATCGATATTATGCGAAAGAAACTCTTCGCGGTGAAAAGGAGATAAGCCGCTCCACATTCGCCAATATCCGGAAATATCTTGCATGGATTTGTAGAGATGTGACCCCAGCACCGCTGCCATACTATCTGTCATCGCAATTGTCAGGGAGGCGAGACGGCGTTGCTCCAAGGTTTGCGTTTCACGAAAGGCTTCTTTGGTATCCTTTAAAATTTGACGGCCACGCTCAAGGAGAATCCCCCCGGCGGACGTCAGGCGTATTGGCCTCACGGACCGATCAAAGAGCTTTACACCAATAGACACTTCAAGACCTGCGATGATTTGTGAAACAGCAGACTGGGTCATTTGAAGCACTTTTGCGCTTTGTGTCATCCCGCCCTGCTCGGCCGTAACAACAAAAACCTGAAGCGATCGCAGATCAAAATTACTTGGTATCTTCATAAGTCGATTCTCAAGCCGTTAGAGACATGTAACTCCCACCTCCTTATCATTAGAACAGCTAATAGAAATAGCCTTTTCGAAAGGGATTTATTTTTATGCCCTACCATAAAAAAAGCTGATAAATTCAGATTTGGATAGCCAAATGTCCAAATTTCAATATTTTAACCAGGGCAAACATAGTCACAACAGGTGTTACAATGGTGCTCGCTCAACACTCAAAATACGTCATCATAGGCGCAGGCATCCACGGACTCTCAACAGCCTACCACTTGGCTTGTGATTTGAAGGCGACTGGCAAGGGCTCGGGATCAGACATCGTTGTTCTCGATAAAAGCGGCGTAGCAGCTGGCGCCTCCGGTATCGCGTGCGGCGTTATACGCAATAACTACTATCAACCGGCTATGCGCGAGTTGATGGCTCACTCCGTCAAAATCTGGGAAACGGATCCTAAAAGCTATTCCTATCACCCCGTCGGCTACATGCAGATTTCATGCGAAAGCATGCACGAAGATGTCGCTTCAATCTATGAGCAACAACAAGCTATTGGGTATGAAAGTGAATTCATAGAAGGCGCAGCCGATTGCGACGCCTATATGAAAACACTCTACAACGATTGGCAGGCCCAAAACATCACATCAGTCTTGCACGAGAAAAAAGGCGGCTATGCCAATAATGCGCAAGCGATATACGGTTTGGCAAAAAAAGCCGAGAATGAAGGCGTCCGTATTGCCTCAGGTGTTAACGTTACCGGGTTCCAACGTGCAAACGGCTCCAGCTCTGCAATTACTGCGGTTGAAACAAGCCAAGGACGAATCGAGTGCGATTATGTCGTGATTGGTGCGGGCCCTTGGATTCGAGATTTCTGGACTATGCTCGACCTGCCTAAGACGGTTTCGATCAAAGGTCAGGACGGCACACTTCATGACGAAATCAACATGTGGACTTTCTGGCAATTGGAAGAAGGCGTCCTGAAAGTCGACCCCGACATGTTTAAAACCAATGACGGTAAAATGCCGCCTGTGATGCATGTCGACACGGACGCAGAGCTTCGATCCATCGTCGACAATAGCGTCATTGAAGACGCCGGAAAAATTTGGGGCCTTTATTACAAGCCGGACTTTCATTTCGGGGGCGTGCAAGGGGGCGCAATGCCCTATCCTGTGACGACGCCGGTTGATGAATTACAACTTGACCCTTACGGCCCGGCTTCACCTGAATGGATTTCATCACCGGAATTTGCGCAGATGTGGGTCTCGGCACTCGCTCATTGTCATAAACGATTTGAAGGTACGATGAGCCATTTTGATAAAGAGCCATCAGGCGGTGTTGGCTGTTTCACACCTGACAGTTTCCCCGTTTTCGACGAGTTTTGTGAAAATTGTTACATCATCGCCGATAGTAATCACGGATACAAAATGCTCGGCGTTGGCAAATTAGTCGCGGAACACATTATGGGTGAGACACCCGAACTGCTCAAACCGTTCCGCTTTAATCGCTATGCAGAGGGCGAACTACACCCGACATCAAATAGTCCATTTCCTTGGAGTTAGTGCCTAAAGCGATGAAGGCCTTTGTTCTTACCGGACATGGCGACCTAGATAAGCTGGTCTATCATAGTGATTGGCCTACTCCAAAAATTTCTGACACTGAAGTCCTGATCAGAGTACACGCCTGCGGCTTAAACAACACCGATGTGAACACGCGAACAGCATGGTATTCGAAAGGGGTAACGGCCAACACCACGGGTGAGGCCTTAGAGTCAGCTGACGATAATGACGCCGGCTGGGGTGGTAGCTCCATTCAATTTCCACGCATACAAGGCGCTGATGTGGTGGGAACCGTTGTGGGATTGGGAAACTTAGCCGATAAAAATCTCATGGGTAAAAGAGTCATGATTGATACATGGCTCAGAGATTGGGGTACGCCTCATAAAAAAGAAGGCGTTGGTTACTTTGGGTCAGAATGTGATGGGGGCTTCGCAGAATACACCAAAGTTGATTATCGCAACGTTCATGCAGTCAGATCAGGGCTGAGCTCCGCAGAACTCGCTACGTTCGCAACAGCTTGGATGACTGCAGAGGGCATGCTCAACCGCGCAAATGTAGGTCCTGAGGATACGGTCTTGATAACAGGTGCATCTGGCGGCGTAGGGTCAGCCCTTGTCGCGCTAGCTAAGTTACGTCGAGCGAAAACAATTGCCGTCACCTCTTCGGCCAAAAAAGAGGCTGTTCAAGCCTTGAACCCCTCTCAAATTTTGGTTCGCGATCAGGATAGGTTGGATGACATCAAAGTTGACGTCGTCGCGGATGTGGTCGCTGGAAACATCTTTCCAGACCTCATCAACGCGCTACATCGCGGAGGACGCTATGTAACCTCTGGTGCCATTGCGGGGCCTCTTACGACTTTAGATATTAGGACCTTATATTTGAAGGACTTAACACTCTTCGGTTCAACGGTCGTGCCTCCCGGTACATTTGACTCCCTTATCGGCTATATTAATCGAGGCGAAGTCAGCCCTCTTTTAGCGGCCAGTTTTCCGCTAAAAGATTTAAAAGCCGCTCAAGAGGCCTTTATCGCAAAGCAACATGTTGGGAATATTGTCATCTCATTAGAGGACAAATAGCAGCGGAATCGCATCAAATTCTCTAATTTTATCTATTACAATATCTTCGTATTTGCGTTTCCCATTTTACATATAAACATGAGCCGCTACGCGCGATTATCAAGTTTTTTCAAGAGCTGGCTATGCAACCTGGATTGTCAATTTCGCGGCGGACACGGTCTACGCCTTTCACACGGCGCGTTACAGAAGCGGGTGTTAAGGCCTATACAGTTTATAACAGAATGCTTCTTCCGACCGTCTTTGACAGCGTTGTGAATGACTATCATCACCTAAAAAAATACGTGCAGGTCTGGGATGTTGCCTGCGAACGGCAAGTTGAAATCAA
>CAZSKH010000110.1:5828-7889 GCA_964607395.1 uncultured Algimonas sp. | reverse complement strand
TCACATCCGGCATTCGTGTCGGCTCGCCAGCGGGCACAACGCGCGGCTTCGGCCCGGCGGAATTCCGCGAAATCGGTCAGCTGATGGTTGAGGTTTTGGACGGGCTAGCGGCGAATCCGGAAGGTAATCCAGAGGTTGAGGCGAGTGTGAAAGAGCGGGTCATTGCGCTGACTACGCGCTTCCCGATTTATCCAGATTGAAACAAGTAACGAAGCATCACCTCAAGTTAGCCCTTAGGCAGGCCGTTCCAGTTGGAATCATGTTGTTTATCGGCATATTACTGATCGGCTTTTTTAACCCTCAATCTGACTTAACTGGGCTTTTAGTTTCGCTGGTGGCTTCTGCATTGGTATTCGTCATTAGAATTTTCGAAGTGTCCAAAGGTCAGTAGGATACATGACCTTGCTCTCACCAATGGATTTCCAAACGTTGAATACGCTCGCGGCACATGGCGATGATAAAGCCGCCATTCGCGACATCATTCACTACACCTATTTCACAGATGAAGACGAGGCCCGCGCCTTTGCGAAGGCTCTCTTTGCAAAGGGGTTTCATGATGTCGCGCTGGGGCAACCCGGTGCAGAGGACAGCGATGAAGGCTTTGTCGTGCGGGCGCATCACAACGGAACGCTGAATGAGGCCGATATTGGCGAACGGCTGGCGACCATCCGCGAATTAGCAGAGGCCTATTCGGGCGATCATGATGGTTGGGAAGCCGCGCTCGTTTTGAAGGAATAAGCGAACTTAACTGGGTCTAGCTGATTAGAATTGGTCTTTTGCTATAAACCCCCTATATCCCCGCCATGCGTTGCCCCTTTTGTTCATCTGAAGACACACAGGTCAAAGATTCTCGACAAGCCGAGGATAATACGGCCGTGCGCCGCCGCCGTCAGTGCGGGAGTTGCGCGGGGCGGTTTACGACCTTTGAACGGGTGCAGCTGCGCGATTTGATGGTTATCAAAAAATCAGGCCGCCGCACCCCCTTTGACCGCGATAAACTCGCGCGCTCTGTGCTCATCGCTTTGCAGAAACGCCCCGTAGAACCCGAACGAATTGAGCAAATGATCTCCGGCGTTGTGCGCCAACTCGAAGCGGGCGGCACATCCGAAATCGACTCTGACCGCATCGGAGAGCTTGTTATGGAAGGTCTCTCCAATTTGGATAAGATCGCCTATGTCCGCTACGCCTCTGTTTATAAAGACTTTAAAGAGACCGAGGACTTTGGCGCGTTCATCCAAACCGAGATGCTCTCTTCTGACGGGGATGAGGACTCTTGAGGCCCAAAATAACGCTCAAACTCGCGACGTCGCTCGACGGGAAAATTGCGTTGGCGAATGGCGATTCTCAATGGGTCACGTCTGACGCCGCGCGGGCGCATGGGCGGTATTTGCGGGCGGAAAACGACGCAATTGCCGTAGGTGCGGTGACCGCGGAATTGGATAATCCGCGCCTGACATCGCGTGTGCCGGGGCGAAAGAACCCGGTGCGGGTCGTTTTTGATTCAACTTTGAAACTCCCCGAAACCTCTCATCTGGTCACCACAGCGAGAGAGACTCCGACGTGGGTTTTCACACGTCACGGGTCTGACGCCAAAGCGGCCATTCTGCGGGAACATGGCGTTGTCGTGCATCCTGTCACCGATCAAACCGGTTTGAGCTTGGAAGAAGCGCTCGACATCATGGGGCAGGCGGGATTGCGTTCGCTTCTGGTAGAGGGCGGCGGCACTTTGATTGCCAGCTTTGTGCGGGCCGGACTTTACGACACATTGCATTGGTACCGCGCGCCTGTTCTTTTGGGCGGAGACGGCCGAGATTGCGTTGGGGCGCTCAGCCTCACAAAAATGGGTCAAGCTGTTCGGCTGCACCGTATGAAGGTTAGCGAGGTCGGTCACGACCTGCACGAGATTTATGTGAGAGCGGACTAATGTTCACAGGCATCATTACGGATATCGGCACAGTGAAATCGGTCACGAGAGGTGCCGGAGGTGAGTGGGGAGATACCCGCATGGATGTCGAGACCGTCTATGATACCTCCACAATAGATATAGGCGCATCCATATCC
>CAZSKH010000110.1:0-5818 GCA_964607395.1 uncultured Algimonas sp. | reverse complement strand
TCCCACGCGGGCGCCTGCATGACCGTGATTGAAAAAGGACCTCATTGGTATGCTTTCGAAGTCTCAGACGAAAGCCTCGACAAGACGACAATGCGTAAATGGGAGGCTGGGACAAAGATAAATCTGGAGCGTGCTCTTACAGGCGCCGACGAGCTCGGTGGCCATTTGGTGACGGGTCATGTTGACGGCGTTGGCACGCTCACCGCGCGGACAGAGATTGCGGGATCGCTCAAATTGGATTTCACTGCGCCCAATCACATTGCCTTCGGTATCGCGCCAAAGGGGTCTATCACCGTCGACGGCGTGTCGTTAACGGTGAACGAAGCATCTGGGTCGACATTTTCGGTCAACATAATCCCGCATACTGCCCAAGCGACGACCTTGGGTGGATTGCAGCCCGGTGATGAAGTAAATCTGGAAATTGACCTCATCGCCCGCTATGTCGCGCGCTACTTATCTCATATGGGACAGAAAACTTGACGGAACTCAACACAGCCACATTTGACGATGTCTACCAACTCGCAACGCCGGAAGAGATCATTGAAGATGCCCGCAATGGCCGGATGTATATTTTGGTGGATGCAGAGGACCGCGAAAATGAAGGCGACCTGATTATCCCCGCCCAATTCGCAACCCCTGATGCTGTCAATTTCATGGCGAAGTTTGGACGCGGTCTTATCTGTCTCGCGATAGAAGAGCAGCGCGCAGACACGCTGGGGCTTGAGCCGCAAAATAAGAATAACGGCTCCCGCTTTGAGACCGCCTTCACCCAATCTATTGAGGCCCGCGAAGGGGTCACAACTGGGATTAGTGCCGCCGACCGCGCGCTGACCATTCAAGTCGCTATCGATACGGATAGCCGCGAAGATGATATCGTCACGCCCGGCCATATGTTCCCGCTTATTGCCAAAGACGGCGGCGTATTAGTGCGCACGGGTCATACAGAAGCCTCGGTCGATATTTCCCGCATGGCAGGGCTGAACCCGTCCGCTGTCATTTGCGAAATCATGAATGATGACGGGACGATGGCGCGTTTGCCGGACCTCATTGCGTTCGCCCAATTACACGGCATGAAGATCGGTACGATCGAGGATTTGGTCGCTTACCGCCTGCAAAAAGATCATTTTGTTCGCCATGTCGCGAGCAGTGATTTCCGCAGTCAGAACCGCGATGATTTTGAAATTCACGTCTACCGGAATTTCCTAGACGGAAAAGAACATGTCGCGCTCTCCAAGGGCACGGCCAAAAAAGGTGTGCCCAGCCTTGTCCGAGTTCACAAAGTTGATTTCGCCGGGGATATCCTGTCTGAGGAAAGCCCGCGATCTGGTCTTATTTGGGACGCTATGAAACAACTGGCGGCGCATGATGGACATTCTGTGTTGGTGCTCATCCGGGAGGGGTCGATTGATAGTCTATTGGAACGGTTGGGCGCGCATAAATCTACGGTGAACCGCAAAGAGCAAACCATCCGTGAGTATGGGGTGGGCGCACAAATTCTGTCTCATCAGGGCGTACGAAAAATGACGCTCATTACCAATGTCATGCCGAAGATCATCGGACTTGAAGCCTATGATCTTGAACTTGACGGCATTACGCCGCTTCTGAATACACGGACCTAACATGAAAATTCTCGTTATCGAGGCTCGCTATTACGAGTCGATTTCTGAAGACCTGCTGCAAGGCGCTTTGGCGAAACTGCAAGCGGCTGGCGCGAAGGTCGTGAAGGTCAATGTCCCCGGCGCGCTCGAAATTCCGCATATTATTTCTTACGCTGAGAAAGCGAATTCCGGCTATGACGGTTACGTCGCATTGGGCTGCGTTATTCGCGGCGAAACCACCCATTATGACTATGTCTGCGGCGAGTCTGCGCGGGCGTTGATGGACCTCGCGGTCGATCATCAACTGGCGATTGGCAACGGTATCATCACTGTCGAAAATGAGGCGCAAGCTATTGCGCGTTCTAAACCTGACCAGAAAGACAAAGGCGGTTTTGCGGCGTCTGCCTGTCTGCGCATGATCCAATTGCGTGATGAATTGAAATCCTCGTGAGCGGTGCCAATCCCAAACTGAGACGTGTCTCTCGCACCAGTGCAGTGCAGGCGCTCTACCAAATGGATGTCTCCGGCGCGCCGCATAAAACAGTCGTGAAAGAATTCCTCGATCACCGTTTCGGCTATGAGGATGAACCTGGCATGGTGCGCGCTGATGAGCCTTATTTTGAAGATATCGTGAACGGTGTTGTTCGTGATCAATCCAAAATTGATGACGCGATATCTGGACGTTTGTCAGATAAGTGGCCGCTGCGCCGTTTAGACGCGACTTTGCGCGCTTTGTTGCGGTCCGCAACTTATGAGATCCAGAGCCGCCCCGATGTGCCTGCGCTTGTCATTATCAACGAGTATATGGCGATTGCGACAGACTTCTTTTCGGGCAAAGAGCCTGGGATTGTAAACGGCGTATTGGATAAAATTGCCAAAGACACGCGCGCCGCAGAGTTCGGCTTAACGGCCTCCCATGCCGATGCGGTTGCTTCGACCGAAGTTGAAAAATCAACGTCAGAAGATGCCCCAAAAGCAAATGAATGAATTTGACTTGATTGAACGCTATTTCGCACCTTTGGCCGGGCCAGAGGGGCTCAACCTAAAAGACGACACGGCGCGTTTTACGCCCAAATCGGGGCATGATCTGCTCATAACAACGGATAGTTTCGTTGAAGGCGTGCATTTCCCAATTGGGATGTATGGCGCAAATGTAGCCGAGCGGCTTCTACGCACCAACCTATCTGATATCGCCGCAAAGGCCGGCACGCCCCTAGGCTATCAGCTTTCAGTCTCCATACCGTCTAGTGAGATGGAACAGTGGATTCCCGCCTTTGCCAAAGGGTTGGAGACAACTCAGGCGGAATATGGCTGCGCGCTCTGGGGCGGGGATATGACAGCTATAAAAGGTCCGGCCGTATTCTCAATTACCTTGATCGGAGAGGTCCGGAAAGGCGAGATGGTGCAGAGAATGCGCGCCTCTTTAGGGGATGATATCTGGCTCAGCGGCACGCTGGGTGATGCGATGTTGGGATGTGATTTGGCGTTAAATCAGCCCATATTACCAGCGCCAAAAGGCGAGCATATATTCGCGTTCGAGATGGCCTATTGGTGCCCAGAACCTGCTTTCGCTTACAATGATATACTGACCAAATTTGCGACGGCGGCGGCGGATGTGTCGGACGGCGTCATGGCGGATGTCGCGCATATCTCCAAGTTGAGCGGAACCTGCGCAACATTGAATTTTGACGCGCTGCCATTTTCTATGGGGGCAGAGAGTTGGGCCGAGGCGCAGAAAGACCCGGTGCAGTCCCGGATAGCTCTCGCTAGTTTTGGTGATGATTACGGCATCGTTTTTGCGGCAAAGGCAGAAAATCGTCAGGCGATTTTTGATGCCGCGCGCAAAGCCAAGCTCAAACTGACCCTGATTGGGTCAATGCTACCGGGGGCAGGCTCAATCTGTTTGGATGTTGACGGTCAGGAAATTGACTGGCCGCATAAGGGCTATCGCCACACCTAAAGAGGCTGACCTAGCGACCCTGTCCAGCGCCGCCACCGCCGCCTGTTTGCTGGTTGGCACCCGTTAAGCGATCTGTTGGAAGACGTCCGATTGTACCAAAGATTTGCTCTAGCACAGATAATTCACGTCCACGGGTCGGTGTCTTCCGGTCCACATAATTGACGGGGACGCCGTCTTCGAGACCATATTCGGCGACCTTCGTCACCTGTCCATCCGGATTAAAGTGAATTGCCGTGATTGTGCGGTCCTCAATTTGCGGACGCAAATAAGCGTAACGTTGGCGAACGGAGGAAATGTAATACCAAACATCATCTTCGACTTTCTCATCAAAGGTGGATTTGACGGATGGATTGCCTAGGCGAGACAAAACGGATGATTTCGTATCCGTGTCAGGGTTCACCGCCTGCGGCTTTTCCGCTGTCGGAATATAGCCATGCGTTCTCAGCACAGGGTTACAGGCCGAGGTCAAAGCTGCGGCGGCTGCAATTACAAAAAGTTTTGTCGGCACGTTCATAAGGGATCACGCGTAGAGTCTATAGTTGTGATGGACCTAACGCTCCGTCATAGGCAGGGCAAGACAGTAACTGCGTGAAGATTTGGTCAGATTTGATCGGAATGAGGCTGAGACTATGGGATTTTTAAACCGCTTATTCGGAAGCAAGGACGCCGCTACCACGGATGCGCGCCGAATTTACGCCAAGGTCATGACGCAATCTCGCAGTCCCGAATTTTACGGCGAGGGGCGTTTTGCCGATAATTACGATGGGCGTATTGACGTTCTGACCCTGCATATTGCGGCCATATTGTCGAATTTGAACAGGTTTGGGCAAAATGGCGAGCGCTTGGGCCAAGCCTTGTTCGATGAGATGAAAGATGATTTTGAAATCGCTCTGCGGGAAGAGGCGTTGTCAGACGCTAGCGTCAAAAAACGTATCCAACCCATGATTTCGCTGTTTTACGACCGCGTAAAAAAATATGCGGAAGCGCTCAATCAAGATGAAGCCAAGCCCGCCCTTGATGTCGTTTTCTCCGAAACCTTAAACGTGGCGGGAAATGCGCCGACCTTTGGAGATGAGGCTCCCGTCTTTATCGATTCGATTTCGGCCTATCTCTTCGCATTTGACGCAAATCTTTCAACCGCGTCTTTGGGCCAGATTGCCCTCACTGAATTTTCGTTCCCCACCTTAACGCATTGACCCTAGGCTTGAGCGTTTGGGCGCACTATAGCTTACGTCTTAACGGGAAAACTATATGCTCGACGGACTGGTCATATCAATTGATGCGATGGGGGGCGATGATGCGCCTGATATCGTTATCAAAGGAATCGAATATTTCCTCACACATGAGGGCGCAGGACGTCGCGCGCGCTTTCAACTGCATGGAGACGCCGAAAGACTAGCACCGCTTCTGGAGGCTGCACCGCGCACACGTGAGAGATCTGAGGTCTTTCACACGGAAAAAACCATCGCGATGGATGATAAACCGTCTCAGGCTCTGCGCAAAGGCAAAGGGTCCAGTATGTGGAACGCTATCGCCGCTGTGAAAGGTGGTCAGGCTGGAATCGCTGTGTCTGCCGGAAATACTGGCGCGCTGATGGCAATGTCCAAACTGCAATTACGGGCTAAACGCGGTGTGCAACGTCCGGCGATTGCGGCCAGTTGGCCGAACCTATCGGGGGATATGACTGTCGTTTTGGACGTCGGAGCCAATGTTGAATGCGACGCGGCGCAACTCACAGAATTTGCTGTTTTGGGCGAAGCTTATTTTCGGGCGATATTTGGCAAACCTGCGCCGTCCGTTGGCCTGCTAAATGTCGGCACAGAAGAAGGCAAAGGCAACGCAACCATTAAAGCTGCGCATGAGCGGCTTGCCCAATCACAACTTGGTTTGAATTATATTGGTTTCGTTGAGGGCAATAATATTTCCTCAGGTGATGTAGATGTCGTGATTACAGATGGCTTCACCGGAAATATCGCGCTGAAAACGGCAGAGGGCACAGCTAAACTCATCAGCACATTTTTCTCGGAAGCCCTCAACGATAATATCTGGTCTAAGTTCACAACGGCATTGAACCTCATGGCGCTGCGGAAGCTGAAAAAGAAGATGGACCCTCGCCGCGCGAATGGCGGCGTCTTCCTCGGCCTCAATGGGATCGTGGTGAAAAGCCATGGCGGCACGGACGCGATTGGCTATTCAAACGCGCTTAATATCGCGATGGGTCTGGCCGAGAGTGATTTCCAAGACGCCATTGATGAGCGCT
>CAZSKH010000109.1:0-8028 GCA_964607395.1 uncultured Algimonas sp. | reverse complement strand
ACGGCGGCAGATTTGATTAACTCGCTTTCGGCTTTGACATATTCTTTGTCACTGACTGAAATTGAGACCATCGCGTCATAGACGGCTTCCGCATCGCGTTGCTTTTTAAAGCGGGAGACGGCCCGCAAGATGATTGTATTGCGCCGCGCCCCTTTCAGCTTGCCTTCCAATTCCTCCGCGTTTCTTTTGAACCATCCGCGCAGCTGATTTTCGGACATTGCGGGCAAAGAGAATAGATCCAGCAGGCCTTCTGCCTGACGGAAAAAACTGTTCATTTCCGGCTTGCGAACCTTTTTGTCGATGATGATGGTAATGGCGAGCGGCAATAAGACCTCGTCAACCGTGTATTCTGCTTCTTCGACCATTATCTTAACCCCCAGTTGCGACAATTTCAGATTAGATAAACCGAACAGTGATGCGCTGCAAACCCTCAATACCGCCCGATAACTCATCCCCAACATTGACGGGGCCAACACCTGCGGGCGTTCCGGTGTAAATTAGGTCGCCCGCTTGCAGGTCCATGTCCTGCCGCAGCCGTTCAATAATCTCGGGAATGCCCCAAATCATGTCCGATAAGGCCCCGTGTTGGACAATGTCGCCATTTTTGCGCAAAACGATACGGGCTTTCGACAAATCTACCCCTTTGGCCGGGGTCAAAGCGGAACAGGGCGCTGACCGATTGAAGTTTTTCGCGCGCGCCCAAGGGCCGCCTTTCTTCTTGGCGGCAGACTGCAAATCTCGCCGCGTCAGGTCTATACCGACGCCATATCCAAAAACCTCGAGATCAGGACCGATGGCGACGACGAGTTCTACTTCATAATGCAGGTTGGTCGTATTGGGCGGAAAAGGGATGTCCTGACCGCTCTCTACGATCGTCTCTGCGGCCTTTGTGAAGAAAATAGGCTCAGAGCGCGCGGCATCCCCGCCCATCTCTTTTACATGATCTGCATAATTCTTCCCGATGCAGTAAATGCGCCGGACCGGGAAACGGGTTTCTTCCCCGACAATGGCCAAACATACAGGGGCGTGTGGGGGAAATGCGTATTTTTTCATGTCATCTCATTTGCAATGTGCGCCCGCCTCTGCCTATCCTGATAGCACAGTCTACGGAGATTTACATGCGCATTGTCGACGTTCCTATCGATAAAATTTATGTGCCTGCGGCGCGCAAAAAAACCTTGGATGAGGAAAAAGTCATGGAGCTTGCCGAGGATATCCTCGAAAATGGGCTGCAAAAGCCGATTTATGTGCGCACCGGTAAAGACCGTTATGTCTTGCAAGAGGGTTTGCATCGCGTCGAAGCCATGAAGCTTTTGGGTGAAACGTTAATCGACGGGCACATTGTCGCCGCGCAAAGAAAGTAACTGAGATGAAAGCGCTTCGCACAGCTGACGATAGATTTGAAAATCTGCCCGATTATGACTTTGCTCCGAATTATTGCGAGGTCGGCGAGTCGCTGCGTCTGCATTATGTCGACACGGGTCCGCGCGACGGGCGCACAATTTTGCTCATGCACGGCGAGCCGAGTTGGTCTTATCTCTACCGCTTCATGATCAAACACCTGTCAGCGGCTGGGTTTCGCGTGCTCGCGCCCGATCTCATCGGGTTTGGAAAATCAGATAAGCCAACGGAGCTTAGCGATTATACCTATAATGGACATGTTGCCTGGATGCAGGATTGGCTGGATCAAATGGATGTGACAGGTGCCGTCTTGTTTTGCCAAGATTGGGGCGGGCTTATCGGGCTTCGTCTGGTCTCGGACAATCCGGACCGGTTTGCTGCCGTTATGGCGGGGAATACGGGACTGCCGATTGGCAAAGGCACGCCGTCAGACGCATTTTTGAAATGGCAAAAATTCTCGCAAACTATTCCCGTTTTCCCAACGGGGCAGATTTTGCAGGGCGCAACGGTGCGCAAATTATCAGACGCGGAGGTTGCGGCCTATGACGCGCCTTATCCTGATGAGACTTATAAAGCCGGCGCGCGGATTTTCCCAGCGCTCGTCCCCACCGACCCGTCCATGGCAGGTGTGGCAGAGAATGTTGAAGCGTGGGAAGTCCTGAAAACATGGACCAAACCGTTCCTGACTGGGTTCTCCGATCAAGACCCTGTCACCAAGGGCGGCGAGAAGATTTTTCAGAAATTAGTGCCGGGCGCAGAGGGTCAACCGCACAAGATATTGAAAGGCGGCGGGCATTTTTTACAGGAAGATGTTCATGCTGAATTGAGTGAGATGTTGATTGGGTTGTGCGCGAGGTTGGATTGAGAATTAAATACAATTTCATCCCGCACTAGGACATTGTCCGCAGATGCGGGACCTATCTTTCATAGAAAGCAAGATTGAACGCATAGACCCTAGGTCCCGCATCATCGCTCCGCTCGTATGGGATGACCTTAGACTTTCGGCGAGCCCACGGTCCAACCTAACCCTTCCGAGATTTGCGTGTGCTCTTCTTAGAGCCTTTTTTCGTGCCTTGACCGTCTTTCTTAGCCGCAGCGCGGGCGAGTTTTTTCTTGTGTGGTTTTTTCGGTTTTCCGTTCGCCCAATTGCCCTCGGCTGGAGCCGGCATATCTGAATGGGTTTTCTTGCGCGGCTTGCGTTTGAACTCGCCGTCGCCTGATACAGCAGGTTTGTCGCCTTTGGGTTTTTCATATGTGTCACGGGATTTTTTCTTATTCTCCCAGTTCTTATCTTTGTCGCCCCCGCGCTTTTTCTTCTTCTCATAAGAGGGCTTATCTCCATAAGGCCTGCGGCGGGTTTTGCCGGAGGCATTTTCCTTATCACGAGAGCGGTAGCTTTCCGTTGGGATACTGAGATCCGGTTTGCCGTCTACGCGGGCAACCGTGATCGCGCCTTCGATTTTCATATCCGGCCCAATCTTTTTTAAAAAACCTTCCACGCCTTTCGGTGCGACCTCAACAAATGTCTTATTTTCGATAATCTTAATCGCACCGATTTCCCCTTTTTTCAAACCGCCCGATTTCATCAGCATGGGCAGAATCCATTTCGGTTCTGCCTTTTGCTTGCGCCCGAGATTGAGGGACATCCAAACGCCGTCGCTGAAATCTTGGCGAGGCGCGCGGGGTTCACGCGGGCCGCGATCATCTCGGCTGCCGCGCTCATATTTGCTGGGTTTATAATTAGCGGGGAGGAGGTCCTCCGGTGCGGATTGACCCTGGCGGTATTGACGAATGAAGACTGCCGCGATGTGCTCCGGCGAATGCGCCTTTAACAGGCGCGCGACCATTGTTTTTTCCTCCTCCGTGACCTCACCGTCGAGAGTCATATTTCCAAGAAGGCGTTCATTATCTTTTTGGATAATCATATCCGCGCTGGGGGCTTCGCCCCATTCCGCCGTGATGCCTGCATCGCGCAGAAGGCGCTCTGCATTGCGGCGGCGGTTTGGCGCAACGATGAGCGCCGAGACACCTTTACGTCCTGCACGCCCCGTGCGCCCAGACCGATGAAGAAGAGCTTCGCGGTTACGCGGCACATCCGCATGCACAACAAGTTCGAGATCAGGCAGATCAAGACCCCGCGCAGCAACATCGGTCGCAACACAGACTTGCGCGCGGCCATCCCGGAGGGCTTGCAGCGCATTGCTCCGCTCGGCTTGGGATAGCTCACCAGACAGAGACACCACGGAAAATCCGCGATTATTAAACCGCTGGGTCATCCGGTTCACAGCGACGCGCGTGTCGCCAAATACGATCGCATTTTTCGCATTGTAAAACCGCAAGATGTTGATGATCGCATTTTCGCGGTCTGCACTGGAAACATTCATCACCTGATAATCGATGTCCAAATGCTGTTTGGCCTCGGCGGCCGTATTCACGCGCAGGGCATTGCGCTGGTATTTCTTTGTCATGCCCAAGATGGTTTTGGGAACGGTGGCTGAGAACATGAGGGTTCTGCGTTCAGCAGGGGCGGCATTTAGGATGAGTTCCAACTCCTCGCGGAAACCCATTTTTAGCATCTCATCCGCTTCGTCTAGGACCAAACATTTGATCTCTGACATATCCAAAGCGCCGCGATTAATGTGATCACAGAGACGCCCTGGCGTCCCGACAACAATATGCGCGCCGCGCCCAAGCGCATTGCGCTCTTGCCGCGCATCCATCCCGCCGACGCAGCTCATCGTTTTTGCGCCGGCTTCGCGGTAGAGCCAGTCAATCTCACGTTTGACCTGCATGGCCAGTTCCCGTGTCGGCGCGATACACAGCGCAAGCGGTGCATCGGCGCGGACAAATGTCCCCGCATCGCCGAGTAAAGTCGAGGCCATTGCGAGGCCGAACGCCACGGTTTTACCGGAGCCCGTTTGCGCGGAAACGAGGAGATCTTCACCCAATAGTTTTGGATCAAGAACAGAGTCTTGGACGGGCGTGAGTGTTTCATATCCCTTTTTCGCCAAAGCCTCAGCGAGCGCAGGATGCGCATGTTCAATATTAGACATGGGTCGTCTTTCAGGTGGATTGGATCGCCAATCGGGCCGTGCGGATCGCATCGATCCTATCGGCCATGTGCGTCACTCAAATTCGATGCGAAAGACCTGTCCGCGCCCCCTATGGGGTTTATGAGCACTTGCATAGGGCTGTGCGCAGGGGCGGGTAAGTTCTAGTTAAATTTTAGGTTTGATTGAGCACTGCAAACTCAACGGATTTCGCCCGAGAAACTGACTGACATAGGTGCTAACCAAACTCATAACATCAACCCACAAACCGTGATAAAGCCAGGCAACGAAATTGTACAAAGGAACGCCAAAAGGCTACAATAAACGATCTCACCAATAGGCTTATGGAATAACTAAATCACGAGGATGCCAGCATGAATAATGAAACAAGACAGCAGTTGGTTATAGCAATACAGAGTTCAGCAATCAAGGCTTTTGAAAAATACTATAAAGAAACTGAAGGGTCCTGTTGGATATATAATACCCCTGAGTACCTCTACACTACAAAGATTGCTGAAGGCGTGTCGAAAGATTTCGGATCAAAATACGCCACGTTTCTAGAATTGCCATTAAAAGAATTTCGAAAAGATGCAAACAAAGGGAAAATAGGACGCCCTAAAAAAGAGTATAGCGAAGGTGGGAAAACGGATATCGCGCTGTATAGGTTTTGGAAAACTAAATCGAATTGGACAGCGGAAGCTGTCATTGAGATTAAAATTGGGTGGAGTTGGAATGCTCTAACCATTGGAAAGGATGTTAAAAGAATATCGGCTTCACTAAATGAAACTGGAAAAAGACATGGTCTTGGAACTGTATCAAGCGGATATTTGGTTTTCATGACAGACGACTGGGGGGATGATTCTAAGCACGCAAAATCAAAAATAATAAAACGAGTGGATAATATCTTAACACGTATTGAAGATTTTTTATCTGAAAATGGGGTGGTCGGATTGAGCTTAAAGGCGACAATTAAGTTCTCAAAATTCCATGAGGAATGTGACTCTATTGCAGCTTGCATTGTTTATGAGTTTTTGGAGGATAAGCGTCGTAAATATATAAGTTAGTTTCTTCGCATACTTTTGGTTTGCCGGGCATTGCTGCCTCTTATGGCTAGGTAGGCTGCGAACCTTCAACCCTTAGACCCGTTTCCCCGCCCCCAGCGGAGAGTTCGGAACGCTGTCTGGAACGCGGCCATAGGCATGCGGGAGGGATGAGGTTTTCATCTGGCTTAGGATACGTTTTCCGAAGTGCCGGGATTCGTCTATGTGGGGATATCCAGAGAAGATAAACGACCGAATTCCCATTTTCATGTAGGCCTCTAACTCGCTCATGACTTGGTCCGTTGAGCCGACAATCGCTGCGCCGCAACCGGAGCGCGCGCGGCCAATCCCTGTCCATAAATGCCGTTCCACATATCCGAATTTATCCGCGAGTTCGCGGGCGCGGGCTTGGTGAGAGACGCCAAGACTAATCGAGTCATGGGCGCGGTTGCGGATAAGCTGGCCATACTCATCGTCGAGTTCCGCGACCAAATATTCGGCATATTCGCGGGCCTCGGTTTCCGTATCGCGCACAATCACATGGGCGCGGAGGCCGTAATCTAATGTTCTCCCATATCGCTGAGCTACATCATTCACAGCCGTCATGCGCTCCGCAAGCTTGTCCTTCGTCTCCGGCCACATCAGATAGACATCACAATGTTCGCCGCAAAGCTCCAGCGCAGGCGGGGAATAGCCGCCGAAATAGAGGAGGGGCCCGCCGTTGATTTGATAGGGTTTGGCGGGGCCTGTCGGGACGTTTTCGAAATTATAGACCTCGCCTTGGAAGTTAATCTCATCTTGTGTCCAAGCCTGTTTCAAAATTGAAACGACTTCGCGGGAGCGTTGATAACGATGCGCGCTCTCAGCCTTTTCGCCCGGAAAGTCAGAGCTAATGATGTTCACGGTCAAGCGCCCTTCGAGCATATGGTCCAAAGTCGCGAGCGTGCGGGCGAGCATAATCGGCTGCATTTCACCACAACGTACAGCGGCGAGCATATTGATAGTTTTGGTCAGCGGCGCGCAACCCGCGACAAAGGATAATGTGTCTTGGCCGACCTGATAGGAGGACGGGCAGAGGATATTTCGAAAGCCCTGTTTCTCGGCTTCCAGCAATATGTCACGGCAATGGGCCCAGCTGGACTTCAGGGCAGCCTCAGGAACGCCAAGCTGATTGTAATCATCAGAACAAAGCGCAGAAAACCACGAGATTTCAGGGTGCTGTAAATCTGCGGATGTGACGGGCACTATTGTCATAGAAGGCGGTCCTGAATCGACGAAACTGTGATTGGACTAACCGTCAAAGCGGACTACATCAAACCCAATCAGACGAGATCCAAGGACATCCCCACATGAAAAATTACGGTATCATCGGCTGCGGCATGATGGGGCATGAACATATTGCAAATATCGGTTTGCTGGACGGTGCGCGCGTTCATAGCGTTTATGATC
This sequence comes from uncultured Algimonas sp., assembly GCA_964607395.1. Taxonomy (GTDB): domain Bacteria; phylum Pseudomonadota; class Alphaproteobacteria; order Caulobacterales; family Maricaulaceae; genus Litorimonas. Next base: position 1,088 of record CAZSKH010000109.1, on the reverse strand, counting down.
CCGTAGATGATTTGGCGAGGGCCGCTGCAGCGAAAGCGGGCGGGGCGATCGTCCAGCCCTCCCTCCAAACGCTCGTGTCGGACCCCGATCTAGACGCCGTTGTCATCGTGAGCCCAAACTTTCGGCACGTCGATAATCTGACTGAAATCGCGCGCCACCGCACCTTGCCAATCCTCTGCGAGAAACCGCTCTACACGGACGCATCACAGCTCAACTCTCTAACTGAGTTTTCGAAAACCTATGCCGCGCCGGTCTGGGTCGCGATGGAATATCGCTATATGCCACCCGTCGCCAAATTGATTGAACACTGCGCCGAGGTCACGGGTGATTTGAAAATGCTGACCATCCGCGAGCATCGTTTCGCCTTTTTGCCAAAGGTCGGAGATTGGAACCGATTTTCTGCGAATACGGGCGGGACGCTGGTTGAAAAATGCTGCCACTTTTTTGACCTGATGCGGGTAATTACCGGTGCAGAACCTATCCGCGTCAGTGCGAGTGCAGGGCAGGCGGTGAACCATCTTGATGAGGTTTATGATGGGGAGACCTCCGATATTTGGGACTCGGGCTATGTCATGTTTGATTTTGAAAATGGCGTGCGTGCTATGTTGGAACTCTGCATGTTTGCGGATGGGTCTTTGTGGAATGAGGAAATCAGCGCGGTTGGGTCCAAAGGTAAGATTGAGTGTCGATTACCGGGGCCACACCGATTTTGGCCGGGCGGGCTCGATGGCGTTCCGCATCCACAAATGACCTATGCGCCGCGATCGCCGAAAAACCCTATCACCGAAGATGTTGTCATTGACGAGGCGCTTTTGATGGCAGGCGATCATCATGGCTCGACCTTCTTCCAACATAAAAAATTCCTCGATGTCGTGAATGGGGTTGGCAAGGTCGAAGTCACATTAGACGATGGTCGCCGCGCCGTTGAAATGGGTCTCGCCGCGCAGCGGGCCGCGACGCAGCATTGCGTTATTGAGTTGTGACATCAGGCTTAGCATAAGCGTGTTATGACCGAACTGCATGATTTTATCAAAGCCCTGCCTAAAGCAGAACTCCACCTGCATATTGAAGGCAGCCTGGAGCCGGAG
>CAZSKH010000108.1:6146-8085 GCA_964607395.1 uncultured Algimonas sp. | reverse complement strand
CGACCCAACACCGCGCGCAAAATCGAGATATCCCGTCAACATCGCATCCATCTCATCGATATCCCGCATTGCAGCGCGCGTATCTTCATTGTCGTCCTGCATCGCGAGTTGAAGTTTCAGCCGGGTGAGCGGCGTTCGGAGATCATGAGAGACACCCGCCAACATCAAGGTCCTTTGTTCCAAATGTCGGCGTAATCGTCGCCGCATTTTCAGAAAGCTCTGCCCGGCCATTCTCACCTCCGAAGCCCCTCTGGGCTTGAAACCGGAAATGTCTTGCCCTTTACCAAAGGCCGCCGCTGCATCTGCCAATTCCCGAATGGGATCAGATTGCCGTCGGATAAAAAGAATCGAGATAAGCGAAAGAACAACGGTGGTTGTTATCAACCAGAATATGAAGACATATCCCGTCGGCGCAAAAACTCTTTCGCGAGCGGCGATAAAACGAAGAACGCCCTCCTCAACCTGAACCCGGATATCAATATGATTAGGGTAGCGGGTCGTATCGAACCAAAACGGTCCGTCGACAGCCTCATTCAGGCTCCGGCGCAAGGTTTTGTCCAAATTGGAAAAAAACGCATTTCTTGTCGTGGTCGGCAATGTGTCACCAGGCCGCAAAACCACCGACAATTCCATATCGGGTCGCAAGAGAGCGTCCAATTTCTTTGCTGTTTCATCCGTCGGATCCTCACGAAATAATTGGGTCGCGACGGCCACATCAGCGGCGACGGAATCTGATAGATTTGACGTTACTCGCGCCCAATGCGCATTAAAGAAAAACCAGGCAACGAACATCTGCATGATAACGATCGGGAGGATAATGATCAGAAATGCACGCCAGAAAATGGACTTCGGCAGGATGTTTCTGAGCGAAAACATATATCAGTTACACTGCATCGGAGACGAGCCGATAGCCTTCTCCTCGGACTGTTAGGAGGAACTGCGGTTCAGAAGTGTCGTCTTCGAGTTTCCGTCGCAGACGGGTAATCTGAACCTCCACGGCCCGCTCCGACTGCGCTTTTATATTCTCAGATAAAATATATCTCGAAACGACAGCGCCCGCTTGTCCCGCCAGCAACGATAGAAGTGTTTGTTCCCCCGTGGTAAGCTTCATCTGCTTTCCGTTTTTTCGCAAAATTCCCTTGTTCAGATCATAGGCATAAGGGCCAAACACGACCTTATCCGTTGTCGGATTTTTGCCCGAACGACGAAAAATATTGTCGATGCGGAGTAAAAGCTCTTCTGGCTCAAACGGTTTCGGCAAGTAATCATCAGCCCCGGAACGCAAGCCGGCGATCCGCTGATCGACCTCACCCAAAGCTGTCAGCAAAATAATCGGCACGTCATGATGTTCTCGCAAAGACCGCGTCAAGGTCAGGCCATCCTCACCAGGCATCATTATATCCACGATTAGAAGGTCGAACTGCAAACCCTGCATTTTCAACCGGGCTTCATCCGCACCGCCGGCGGCACTCGCTCTATATCCTTGCTTTGTCAGATAGCGGGACAAAAGCTCGCGAATCCGGTCATCATCGTCGACAATCAGAATATGCGTGTCTGCACGGTCAAGATATGTCGTACTCATAGCTTATAAGCCCCGATTGACAGCATTTTTTGCAATGACTTTTCCGCCACAAAATATAAATGACCTGTAATTGGAGTGTTGGCAAGGCGTCGGCACCTCACTGCTGGAGTCAAAAAGGAAACATCATGATCGAAAAAGCCTATCATGACCGCGACGGGGAAATCTGGCTGGATGGCGATTTCGTCGATTGGCGCGAGACTAAAATTCATGTTCTGACACATTCGCTGCATTACGGGTCCTGTGTCTTCGAAGGAAACCGGGCTTATGGTGGAAAAATTTTCCGCCTGACCGATCATAGCCAACGCCTAATAAATTCGGCCAAATTCCTGGGTTATGAAATTCCCTACACCCTTGAGC
>CAZSKH010000108.1:0-6136 GCA_964607395.1 uncultured Algimonas sp. | reverse complement strand
TATCAGTGGTGTTGGCAAGGCGTCCCCATCTCACTGCTGGAGGCAATAGGGAAACTTCATGATCGAATAATCCTATCATGACCGCGATGGAAAAATCTGGTTGGACGGCGATTTCGTCGATTGGCGCGAGACAAAAATCCATGTGCTGACGCATTCCCTACATTATGGATCCTGCGTATTTGAAGGCAATCGCGCCTATGGTGGGAAAATCTTCCGCCTAACCGACCACAGCAAGCGGTTGATGAATTCTGCAAAGCTGCTTGGATATGAAATCCCCTATACGCTTGCGCAAATTGACCAAGCCTGTCTGGATACGCTGGCCGAAACAGGCCTCGACGACGCTTACCTTCGGCCTTTCGCTTGGCGCGGTTCCAATATGATGGGCGTGGCATCAAAGAACAACCAAATCCATTTTGGCGTCGCGGCCTGGCATTGGGGCAGCTATTTTGAAGATAAAATGAAGGGTATCCGTCTCTGTATCTCTGATTGGATTCGCCCTGATCCCCGCTCTGCGCCCTGCAAATCCAAAGCTGCGGGACTTTATATGATCTGCACGCTTGCGAAAGATAAAGCCCAAGCGACGGGTTGGGACGACGCGCTGATGTTTGATTTTAAGGGCCGGGTGGCGGAGTGCACAGGTGCACATATCTTCTTTGTCCGCAATGGCGAAATCCATACCCCAACGAATGATATATTGCTCGAAGGTATCACACACGACAGCGTCATCAGATTGGCGGAGAAGCGCGGGATCAAAGTTCATAAACGGGATATTCACCCGTCTGAAATGCCGCACTTCGACGAGTGTTTCGTAGTCGGCACGGCCGCTGAGGTTACGCCAGTACGTGAAATCGACGGGCACCACTACACGGTTGGCGAAGTCTGCCACGCATTAGCATCAGATTACGACGCTTGCGTACGAGGCAAAATCGATATTGGCGTTTAGTCTATAAACTCTAATTTTCAGCAGAGCTGGTATGGTCGGACACAACCTTCCAACCCTCACCTGTTTTCCTCAGATGCAACGTGAAAAGACCCGTAGGTTTGTCGGCATCGCGGATGAGCGTCCACTGACCGAACACCAGACCATCATCCTGACCTAGGATCGTGACGTCTTTAATATCGAATTTCAACGTCCCCATTTTGGCACGGTCAGAATATCGATCCTGATATCGGCTTAGCGTCTCATCCCAACCCAGAGTGACGTCCCCGCCCGATGCAAAGCGCAGCTGTTCGCTCTTTAGGTAGCCTTGCATAAAGCTTTCAATATCACCGGCATTCCAAGCGTCCTGCTGCGCCATGAGCACCGCGGTGAGCTTTGAGGCATCATGAGTGGCTGTTTGTTTAGCAACTGGAGCTGCGCTGAAACGTCCGACCCCAAATCCCAATGCCAATCCGGCAATACCGCCGAGGACAGCGAATATGAGAAGATTTCTGGGGTTCTTCATCATGCGATTGCGTTCGCCTTCCCTCGGGTATGCAAACCCAGAATACGGCTAACAGAGGATGCGATTTCAGCGCGGTTCAAAGTATAAAGATGGAAGTGATCCACGCCGCGATCGCGGAGTTCCGCCGTTAGCTCCGCCGCTAATGTCGCCGTCAGCATATCTCGCGTGACGGGGTCTTTATCCAATCCGTCAAACAAACCCGCATACCAATCAGGCACAGCCACACCGCACATTTTGGACATGCGTGCCAAGCCGTTGAAGTTTGGCTGTAACATCAAACCCGGGACAATCGGGATATCTATGCCTGCATCCAAGACGCGGTCTTGAAATCGCCAAAAGATATCCGGAGAGAAGAAAAACTGCGTAATCGCGCGGGTCGCGCCCGCGTCTACTTTTCGTTTCAGGTTATCAATCTCAACAGACCAGTTCGCGCTCTCAGGGTGTTGCTCCGGATAGGCCGATACAGATATTTCAAAATCTGCGATCTTCTTCAAGCCCTCAGTAAGATCATCCGCATAAGCATAACCGCCCGGATGCGGGGTGTAAGCCTCACCAATTCCATCAGAGGGGTCACCGCGCAAAGCCACAATGTGCCGGACCCCGGCAGTCCAATATTCGCGCGCGACTTCGTCAATTTCTTCACGGGTTGCGTCTACGCAGGTCAAATGCGCGGCCGGTGCAAAACTCGTTTCTTCGACCATCCGCGCAACAGTGCGATGCGTGCGCTCGCGGGTCGAACCCCCGGCGCCGTATGTCACGGAAACAAAGTCAGGCGACAGAGGTGCCAGCTTCTCAATTGACGCCCAAAGCTTATCTTCCATTTTTTGATTTTTAGGAGGGAAAAACTCGAAGCTGACTTTTAGATCGGGAGATTCGGCAGATGTGCGTGCGATCGCGCCCACGGGCGCATTGGGATCACGTAAGGGTAGACGGGCATTCATAATTTATCCTGTCGCTGAAAGCGCGTTGGAGGGTTTCACGGCGTGCCAGATCTTCACATCCGGCGTTGACGGGTCGGGAGCAAGGAGGGTTTCGATTTGCGACATTTCAATTCCGTTTTCATCCAGAATTTGCGCTATATCTTGATCACTAAAGCCAAGACGGCGATGGGCATATCTATCCCGATAATCCTCAAACTCATGAGTCGCGAAATCCGTGATGAGCAGTTGGCCACCTTCACCTAATAACCTCGCGGCCTCTTTCACAGCGCGTGTGGGCTCGTCAAGAAAATGTAGAACTTGATGCAAAGTCACGAGATCCGCCGCGCCATCCTTCAGGGGTGCATCTTGCAAATCCCCCTGTTGGACAGAGATATGTGTATAGGCGTCATCAGACAAATTATGGCGCGCAACACGCAGCATTTCAACGCTATCGTCGACGCCAACACCACTTTGGATGTAAGGGGCGAAAAGTTTCAACATACGGCCTGTGCCCGTACCCAAATCAACCATGCGAGAGAACTCTTGCCCCGGCACGAGAGATAAAAGCGCAGACTCTGTATCAGCTTGCGGAAGATATTCATGACCCAATTGGTGATGGTCATTCGCGACAGAGGCGAAAAAGGCTTCAGCTTGGCGAGACCTATCGGCCCTCACCTTATTCAAACTATCGCGATCCGCAGCGAGCCGCGCATTCTCTCCTGCCAATGCGGCCAGTGTCGCCGCTAAAATGGCAGAGTTGGCCTCCCGTCCGCGCTTCAAACGGGAAAAAACCCAGCTGCCTTCTCGCATACGCTCAACAATTCCGACTTGTTCCAATGATTTGATATATTGGGTGACGCGTGGTTGGGACAGCTCAAGGATTTGCACCAATTCGCTAACCGTCAACTCGCCTTGGCTCAAAAGCACCAATATGCGCAACCGATCCGGATGGCCGAGGGTTTTCAGATATGTCGCAATAGCGTCCATAGGGGTAGCTTAAAGCCCTCGTCATAAAAAGTATATAAAAAAAACTTTATATGATGCCTATCGTGCAAATTTTGACAAGAGGCGGATATAGGCAATCTGATAACTGTTAGAGTTTTCCGTCACTTCCCAACTATTTATCGGCCAACCGTCATTGAAATCGGCATAAGATTTTGACGGCGGTTGCCCACTAGGCGGTGACTTAACCGGCATCTTGCACATCTTTGCCCCGTAGCCGCCGCAGACAGAATTGCAGCAATCGTCGCGGGCATAGCTATCATTGGGTCCGCCAACCAAAAATCCGGGTGCAGGGCCGTATTTTGATGATCCAACGGCATCCCAATCCGTCCCCTTTTTGAACCAATTGTGATAAAACTGCGTCACAGAATTCTCTGCGCCATACCCGCCCATATTGGACAAATAGACTTTATTAAGCGGGTTCACCCCGTGAATATAGTGCAGGTAATCCGACGCTGCGTTGAGATATTCCGTGCGCGAGCGGTCTCCCACGCCAGCAACGATCGCCTGAGTGTAGACGGCCCCCCGTTTGGCCTTTGTGGAATTACTCCCCCACCAATAACCGTCAACAAAACTGCGATAGGCATGCTCTTTATTCACGACGGCTGGCCAAGCGTTATAGCCGTTAAGCACATTTTGAGCATAGTCCCGTTTGATCCGCGCCGCAAAGCGAGACGGTGTTTTGGGTTGGCGCGCATAATAGAGTAGGTCTGCCGCCATGGTGCCCTCAAAGCCGTCCGGCGTATTCGGCGACATGGGTTTTACGCTCTCATACAGCTTCCCAATAACGCCGTTAAAATAGGGGTCCCTCGTCAGAACAGACATGTGGACGGCAGCGATGAGCTTCTTTTTCGCCATACGGTCCGCCTCCACCTCCTGCTGTCCAGCAGCGAGACCTTCTGAGTTACTGCGCGGGTCATTATTCCAGAATTTAACGTTTTGATTGGCTTCGCCCCATCGCCAAGCCTTATCGGCGCGGGCGGCGTATCGTTTTGCATCAGCTTCAAAGCCCGGCACATTGCGGTAAACCCGTGCAGCAATGGCAAAGGCGCCAGCCGACGTTATTGTCGCGGATGTATTGGGCGGACCATATCGGCTCGGGCCTTTTGCAGAAGACGGCGGCGATGCTTCATCTAGGCTCATGACGGATAACATAGCGCCATCTTGGTTCTGCATGCGCTCTAACCAATCCAGCCCCCATTTCACCTCATCCAGAAGGTCGGGTGTTCCGTTTCCGGACTCCGGAATATCGAAATCATCCGTCCAAATATTTGGGTTTTCCAAATAGGCCCCCAGCAGCGACGTGACATAATTCGCCGTCCAACTCGTATATTTATTATAGTCGCCTGCATCATACCAACCACCGCGCAAGTCCCGTTCCGTAGACGTATCTTTCATCCGGTTAAACAGCCGTGCCTGTGGGTCTTGCCCCTTACGCAAATGACTAGCTTTATCGGCCCAAGGCCCGGCAAATTGCGGGGTTTTCTCAAAACCTACGCGCTGCAAATAAAGTGTCTTGAAAGCCGTTTTCAGCACAGGTGTATACACTGTCGGAGAAATCTCGAACGCAAAGCTATCGACCCTGCGGTCCATGTCCCGAACCACATATCGTCCGGGCCGCCGAACAGATGAAAAATCGAAATGCCAGACGCGGTCGCCCGAAACTTCGTCAGTTTTTCCATTTTTCCAAGATGTTGGCCTGCCCGTATAAACGGCCTTGCCGGTCGCCAAATCTATTACCGCGTATCTATCGCCGGGCGAAAAAGAGCGCTGCGCATCAAAGCCAATTTTCGGGTCTTTGATAATCGCAACTTTGCTCAATGCCGGCAGGTAACCGAACTGATCAACAATAATCGGCGGGGTCTGCGCGGACGCAGAAAATGAGCCCGGTGCGCAACCAATAACCGCAAATGCCGCAAGGGCAGTAAGAAATCGTTTCATAGCACCATGGGACAGGATTTACCTAGCTGTTGTCAACCCGTCCTGTTCAGGGGCGCTACCTCGCGAACTTAACGAACTTCAGCTTCTTCGGCATATCTGCATCGGGACCGAGGCGACGTTTTTTGTCTTCGATATAATCTGCGAAGTTGCCTTCGAACCATTCCACATGGCTATCGCCTTCATAGGCAAGGATATGTGTGGCAACGCGGTCGAGGAAGAAGCGATCATGCGAAATAACCACGGCGCAGCCTGGAAATTTCTCCAAAGCGATTTCGAGAGATGACAAAGTTTCGCGGTCCAGATCATTGGTTGGTTCATCGAGCAGAAGCAGGTTAGCCGGCTTCGTCAGCATTTTTGCGAGGTTCACGCGGTTACGTTCACCCCCGGACAGTTGGCCAACATTCTTCTGTTGGTCTGTGCCCTTGAAGTTGAATGACCCGACATAGGCCCGTGACGGCACTTCACGTTTGCCCATAACAATGATGTCGAGACCGTCGGAAATCGCTTCCCAAATATTCTTGCTGGGGTCGAGTGCGGCGCGGTTCTGATCGACATAGCCGAGCTCTACTGTTTCACCGACTTTGAACGTGCCTTCATCCGGCGCCTCTTGACCCGTTATCATTTTGAACAAAGTGGTTTTACCCGCACCGTTCGGACCAAAAACGCCGACGATACCGCCGCGCGGCAGTTTAAAGGATAGGTCTTTGATCAAGAGTTTGTCGCCAAAGCCTTTGGAAACATTATTCGCTTCCACCACGATATTCCCAAGACGCTCGCCCATCGGAATACGGATTTCAGCATGTGAGACGACTTCGTTGTCAGCTGCGT
>CAZSKH010000107.1:0-8143 GCA_964607395.1 uncultured Algimonas sp. | reverse complement strand
ACACCGCCGACTGTGATGCTCGTCGCATGATGAACATCATACATGGTTTGCGGATCAGGGACGTAGATCAGATCAACGCCTTCAGCCTTCAGCAGCCGAGCGTCTTCTATTTCTGTGCGGGGGTAGGCATCGAGATCTTCACCGGGGGCGAATTGTGTCGGATTGACAAAGATGGACACGACCACGCGTTCGCCATGTTTTTTAGCCAAACGCACAAGGGTCAGATGGCCTTCATGCAAAGCGCCCATGGTCGGAACAAAGACAATACGGTCGCCTGATCCCCGCCAGCCCCAAGTGACCTTTCGTAGGTCATGTTCCGTTCGCACCGTTTTCATGCAGGCCGTCTAAGGCTTAGGGCGCGATAAGCCAACATTTGGTTTGTGTTTGCGCGGTCTGTATTTTTGCACAGGCGGCTTTTGCATCTGCCGCAGACAGGCCAGTCAGTTTGGCGTGAAACACGGGCTTGCCCTGAACGAATCCGCTGGAGAGTTTTGGCGTAGATTTCGGCGCAAGCGATGAGGCGGCAGCCAAAGCGTCAGGCTGTGACGGGAGGTTGCGAAGCTGCACGGACCAAGGTTCAACCTCACGGCGCATGGACGCGCCGCGAAGGACGGTCGTCGGGGCGGGGCTATTGGCCAAGACTAGGGCTGGTGTCTCACTCTGAGGATCACTGCGCGGAACAACACCCATGACGTCAAAGCCGCGTTCAACGAGATCACGCATGTGGGAATTCCGGCTTTTCCCGCTGGCACCGCCCAAAACAATGGCGATTTGGCGTCTGTTATTTCGCAGGGCGCTGACCATTAAATTATAGCCAGACGCATTTGTAAATCCGGTTTTAAACCCGTCGACCTCCGGCATGGAGTGGAGCAAAGCATTGGTGTTTTTTTGACCTCGATACGTCTTTTGTCCGAAATAGTGATATCGATCATAATGCGTTGTTAGAATAGATTGAGCCAGTTTCGCCATATCCCGCGCCGTTGTTTTCTGGTCCGGATGCGGCAAGCCGTTTGCGGTTTTGAAGGTCGTGCGCTGCATGTTTAGGCTCCGCGCTTTTGCCGTCATCAATTCGGCAAAACGGGCTTCTGTGCCGCCCAGACGTTCCGCCAAGACGACAGCAGAATCATTGTGACTGCGCACGGCGACCGATTGGATTAACTCGCGAACCGTGATGGTTTGACCCGCGCGCAGACCCAGTTTCACAGGCGGTGTACGCGCCGCATTGCGGGAGACTTTTACTTTCTCCCCCAATGTCAATGTCCCGGCATCCAGCGCATCAAAGACAAGGTGCAAAGTCATGACCTTTGTCAGTGACGCAGGGTAACGCGGCGCATCAATTTGGCGGGCATGCAAGATATCTGATGTGTCGGCATCGACAATGATCGACGCATAGCGATTTTGCGCCCAAGCCGGTGCCACAAATGCAAGGCTGAAGGCTAAAATGAGAAGAATACGCAACATAAGCTTTGGTCTTCCGGCGGAAGCGTTAGAATAGGGTTAACGGGGTGTTAAATTTACGAATTTTCGATACAACGCGTTCCAAATTTCCAATTAAGCCGCTTTCTTCACCTGTGAAGGTTTCAACCATTTTGTCATGGCTTTTATCAGGTCAACGCGTTTGAGTGGTTTTGATAAGTAATCATCCATTCCGGCCTCTAAAAATTTTTGACGATCAGATCGCATCGCATGAGCCGTCACACAAATAATGGGTGTTCTGTGCGACTGGTTTTTTGTTCTTTCGTTTTTACGAATGATTTGTGTCGCTTCGACACCTCCCATTACGGGCATTGAAACATCCATGAAAATTAGATCGAATTTCTTCTGCTCACATGCCTGAACGGCTTCCAGTCCAGTCTTCGCGACCGACAGCTTTATTCTGGGGTGTTCCAGATAAGATTTGATAACCATTCGGTTGATTTGATCATCTTCAACGATCAAAAAATTTAACGGCTTGGGCTCTATCAAACTGTTTGATCTATTTTTGGGTGGCGTATTTTTACCCATGAGATTGACGGGAGTCGACGGCTCAGTTTTTTTCGGTTTTTTTGCTTTCCCGTAGAGCAAGGGAATTTCGAGTGTGAATGCCGTGCCTTTGCCCACTTCTGAAGAAACTGTGAGAGTGCCGTCCATAATTTCCGCGAGTTGACGAGAAATCGTTAACCCGAGGCCTGTACCGCCATATTTTCGTGTGGTTGAGTTTTCAGCTTGCGTAAAAGCGTCGAAAATCACCTCTAGTTTTTCGTCTTCGATACCAATTCCGGTGTCGGCAACCGTTATTATGATATGTAATTTATTGTTTTTCACTTTTCCGTTAACACGTATTTCAATCATGCCTCTGGACGTGAACTTTATTGCATTCCCGAGGAGGTTAGATATTATCTGTTGGATGCGATTAGCATCTGCAATGAAATAACTCGGCAAAGATGGCGCGTAGCTTGATTTCAAAACTAAGCCTTTTTCATTTGCACAGGCGCTGAAAAGGTTGACTGAATTTTTGAGGACCGTTCGTAGATTGCAAAGTTCGGGATACAGCATTTGTTTTCCAGACTCAATTTTCGACAAGTCCAGAATATCACTCAAGATTGAGAGCAAGGAGTTGCCTGATTTATCCATTATTTCTGTATATTCCATCTGTTGTGGGGTGAGATCTGTGCGGCGTAAAATATCGAGCACGCCCAGCACCCCATTCATGGGTGTCCTGATTTCATGACTCATATTTGCCAGAAAGGCGGATTTAGCGACGTTTGCGTCTTCGGCGGCTCGCTTTGCATCAATCAAAGCCTGTTCTGCAATTTTTGCTTCTGAGATGTCGCGAATATAGGCGACAAAAATATCTTCATCTTCTCCTCGGTTGCGCGAAATTGATAGCTCACACATGAATTCCTCGCCATTTACGCGCATAGCCTCGATTTCGGTCCGGAACGTTTCGTGGGAGTCTCCTTTCGCACTCGTTACATGTTTGAGCGATTGATAATGTAGTGCCTTGTAGCGTTCCGGGATAATATGATCCGCCATATCGGAGCCGATGACACCCTTTCGCTTAAAACCAAACAACTCCTCGGCGCGTTTATTCGTCTCAAGGATATATCCTCTGTGATCAAAGATAATAATGCCCTCGTGAGACGTAGCAAAACTCGCTTCAAGTTGCCGTTGTTTCGACACAACTTCGCTTTCCATGTTTTTGAGATTTGTCACATCGACACCGGTTGCCAAGAGCGCCCTTTCACCGGTCACTGCGTCTAAGCTGACCTTTACGCTCAAATCGAACCAAATCTCCCCTTCGGTGGTATTCATCTTCGAAACAGACCGTGTGTCTTCGCCGATTTCCCATGCGGCACGGCAGCGATCATAGTCTTTTGGACACACAAAAAAGTCGGCCAAGGTCATTTCTTGGTCCGCGGTAAAATGTCTCGCGGAAGGGTTTTGATATAAAAGCTGACCTTCGAAACTGAACAAGCCAACGGCGACGTCGGTATGGAGTAAGGCTTTTAGGCTCCGCAGATTCTCGTCGGATTGTGTTTTTCTTCCTAGAGATTCGCACAACATCGCCATACGGCTATCTGGTAATCGAAACCCAGAATATACCACATCAATCGTCTTGGGGGATCCGTTTGGAAATAATGTCCAACTTTCCTTAAAACTATTACCGCCGCTTTCGAAATCTGATTGATAATGTTTGAGCCTTGTGGCGACCGTATTGGTCATTCCGATTGAAAGGTCTCGTCGACGGAGCTCGTCTTCATCCCTTGCGTCCCAAAGTTCGCAGGCCGCCTTGTTGGCATGGACAATCCGTTTATTGCAAATGTCATAAACCCAAACAGCCGTTTTTAATTGCCTGGCCAGCGCAAAAGGACCCGCGTCAGTCATCGGTAGGCTTTGATCGTGTGGGTTCATAAGTTCAATCAATAAAAGGCTTTGCAATCAATAAGACTATTATAGGTTGTAACTAAGAATTCGTTACTGAGAGGCTTATTCTTAACTGGATGTGTCATGTTTTTTAATTCTCCTGCGGTTCTGACCGCACTTAGCTTTTGCAGCGACCTGGAATTGATGACTTGGATGTGGAAGTGCAGCTTGCGCCCATATTTCGCAGCTTGGCATCTTGGCGCGGCGGGGTTTGGCTTTATATAGGCGGCTATGAGCATTCTACTGACTGAGATCACTGCCGGGCCTGACAAAGACAAGGGCACTGAAAATGACGAGGAGCGGGGCGTTGCGACCAAGGTCCGCCCCAAGACCAAAAAACCCTCTATGTGGCGCGTGCTGCTGATGAATGATGATTACACGCCGATGGAATTTGTTGTCTCCATTCTGATGGGGATATTCAATAAGACCTCCGAAGAGGCGACACAGATCATGCTCAACGTCCATCAATCCGGCGTCGGGACTTGTGGAGTCTACACCTTTGAGGTCGCCGAAACCAAAGTTGCGCAAGTCATGGACAGCGCCAAACGCGCCCAACATCCGCTGCAATGCACCTTGGAGAAGGACTAACTCTTAGTCGTAAACTTGAACTGAATGTAGTGTATTTGGAATAATCTCATATTTGTAAGGCAGAGAGAAAGAGAGGTCGATATCGCCCTTTCTACGCCACACAACTTGACGGTCTAATCCCTCGATTATCGCGACATATTCAGGACCCAAAGCTGTTGTGATTGCGTTGATTTCTTCAACGACCGCGGTGACGACCTCATTACGATACTGATAGGGATCGACCACGGATACAGCTGTTGAGCCATTTGTGCTGATTGAGATACGTCCTGTTTCATCAATTTTCTCAACAAATCGAGAGAGTTTCGTGGCGAGGTCCGCACTATTTTCAACTTTATCAGGGATGCTCGTTTTGACCCGGATGCGGGCGACTGATGTATCGGGCCTACCTCCAAAACTAATGCCTTGGGTGTAGTTAGATTTTGTGAGCCGGCGCACGGTTGTGCCTGCCTCTACAATCGACATTTCGATAGTTTCATCAGCCTTAGCTGCGGTTAGGAACGCGTCGATTGTTTTGCCGATTTCCGCTAATCGGTCGGACGGTTCCCTCGCATCGGATTCAATTTGCACCTCCAGCAAGAGAAAGTCGCCCCGTTTCGTCACGGTTATGCCCGATGGGTTCTGTTGTTGGCGTTTCGTGGCGGTCACAATGATTTCATCACTGCTAGATTGCGCGAGCGCGGCGGCGGGCGACAGAAGAGCCAAACTCAATCCGGTTGCCAAAAGGGTAAAGACTGTGCGTTGCATCGGCAAATCTCCTATAACGAGTTGTCAACATGACAGGTTCATCTTCCGCGTCTACACTGTTCTCGTGAATCGCGAATCTTCAAAACGCAAATATCACGGGGGTGTGACAGTTCGCGGCTTGAAAAGCGGGAGGGTGTCCCCACATCCTTTAATCGAAAGGAATATTTCATATGGCCTCTTTTTCCCCCGTTTTGGAAGAAACCATCCACCGCGCGCTGACGCTGGCAAGTGATCGTAAACACGAGCTCGCCACGCTGGAGCATCTGTTGCTTGCGCTATTGGATGACAAAGACGCCGCCGCCGTGATTTCGGCGTGCGATGTCGACATTGAACCCCTGCGCGCCGATGTGCAGCGCTATTTGGACGAAGACCTCGCGTCTCTCGTCGTCGAAGAATTTGAAGAAGCGCGCCCAACGGCAGGCTTCCACCGCGTCATTCAGCGCGCCGTTATTCATGTGCAGTCCTCGGGACGCGAAGAAGTGACGGGTGCAAATGCACTGGTCGCGCTCTTTGCGGAACGCGAATCTCATGCGGTGTATTTCCTGCAAGAGCGCGACATGACGCGCTATGATGCGGTGAATTACATCAGCCACGGCATCAGCAAATCCGGTGACGGCACTGCGCCTAAATCCCCCATGGGCGCAGATATGCCAGAAGGCGAAGACGCCAAGAAAAAAGACCCACTCCAAGAATATACGGTCGATTTGAACCAGAAAGCCAAAGACGGCGATATAGACCCGCTGATTGGCCGCGACGAAGAGGTTGAACGCTGCATCATGGTGCTGTCGCGCCGCCGCAAGAATAACCCGCTTCTCGTGGGGGATCCGGGCGTGGGTAAAACCGCGATTGCCGAGGGGATTGCGCGCCGCATTGTAAATGGCGAAGTGCCGGACGTGTTGGCCGACGCCACGATCTATTCACTCGATATGGGCGCGCTACTCGCCGGAACCCGTTACCGCGGTGATTTTGAAGAACGCCTCAAAGCCGTTGTCACCCAGTTGCAAGAGACGGACGGCGCTGTGCTGTTCATCGATGAAATCCACACCATTATTGGCGCGGGTGCAACATCTGGCGGCGCCATGGATGCGTCCAACCTACTCAAGCCGGCTTTGCAGAGCGGTAAGCTCCGCTGCATGGGCTCGACGACCTATAAGGAATATCGTCAGCATTTTGAAAAGGACCGCGCGCTCTCACGCCGCTTCCTCAAAATCGATGTCTCCGAACCTACCGCAGAGGACGCCGTGAAAATCCTCCAAGGGCTCAAATCCTATTTCGAAGAATTTCATGACGTGACCTATTCCGCAGCCGCTATCCAAGGCGCTGTTGATCTGTCTGTGCGCCACATCACCGACCGCAAGCTGCCCGACAAAGCGATTGATATTATCGACGAGGCGGGGGCGCGTACGAAATTGGTGACCGAGGATAAGCGCAAGAAAAAGATTGGTATCAAAGAGATCGAATCTGTCATTGCCAAGATCGCGCGCATCCCGCCAAAGAGCATTTCGCGCGACGACGAGAAAGCCCTGAAATCGCTGCCAATGGATCTGAAACGCATGGTGTTTGGTCAAGACGACGCGATTGAACAGGTCGCCTCTGCCGTCAAACTCGCCCGTGCGGGTCTGCGCGAGCCGAATAAGCCGATTGGCTCATATTTGTTCGCCGGTCCAACAGGCGTCGGTAAAACCGAAGTCGCGAAACAGCTCGCCATGACCCAAGGTCTGGAACTACTCCGCTTTGACATGTCCGAATATATGGAACGTCATACGGTGTCGCGCCTCATCGGTGCGCCTCCCGGCTATGTCGGTTACGATCAGGGCGGATTGCTCACGGATGCTGTGAACCAAAATCCGCATTCTATCTTGCTGCTGGACGAGATCGAGAAAGCCCATCCGGATATCTATAATATCCTCTTGCAGGTCATGGATAATGGCTTCCTGACGGACGCCAATGGCCGCAAAGTCGACTTCCGCAATGTCATTTTAATTATGACAACAAATGCGGGCGCGGCGGATGCTGCCAAGGCCGAAATCGGATTTGGCCGCGGTCTCAAGGATGACGAGCAAGCGGGCGCCATTAAACGCCGCTTCACGCCGGAATTCCGCAACCGTCTCGACGCGATTGTCAGCTTTGCTGCGCTCACGCCCGAAGACATCGCCAAGGTCGTGGACAAATTCGTTATCCAACTCGAAGCCCAACTCTCCGAACGGAAGATCGAATTTGAACTCTCCAAAGGTGCGAACTTGTGGCTCGCCAATAAAGGCTATGACAAACGCTATGGCGCGCGTCCGCTGGGCCGGGCCATCCAAGAATATATCAAAAAACCCCTCGCGGATGAGATATTATTCGGGAAGCTAAAAACAGGTGGCCTCGTCAAAGTCGGCGTGGACAGAAAGAAGGAAAACCTAACCTTCAAAATTGTCCCCCCTGCGAAGGGTAAAGCGACAGGTAAGGGGTCCAAGGCGCCGAAACCGAAAGAGGACGCGTAGCGTCCGAAATTGATCCGATTGGATCAATTTCAGTGAAGCGCCGAGGCGGTAACGCCTCGGTTATGACGAGGGTCAGTCGGTTTGCTCTAAATGGGTAATGAGCCTTAAGCCGAAACACACCTGTTTCTGTAACTCGATATAAAATAGACACGAAACCGCGTCCGAAAGGGTGCGGTTTTTTTTTATTAAAACCATACGCCAAAGAAAACAAAATCTCCATTCTTTCTCATCAAGCCCCAATACCGTTGCATAGACAAATTCGTCATTCTGTCCGCTTAACAACTAGTTTGGTCTTTTTTGTTGCTAATTAGTATATTAATACGCTAATAAATAGTTATACTGGTAAATCGGAGAAAAATTATGACCAAATCTGAAGCTCTTGAACTCTACAACGAAATCAACCTGACTGAACGTGACAC
>CAZSKH010000106.1:0-8147 GCA_964607395.1 uncultured Algimonas sp. | reverse complement strand
TGGTCCCACTGGACGGTCCGCGTTTCGTTGAGCGTTTCCTCGCCCATTGGCAGCCAAACCTCGCCGTGTGGGCCGAGAGCGAAATCTGGCCAAATCTTGTGCTGCAAACCAAAGCCAGCCATGCGCGCATGGCGCTGATAAATGCGCGGATGAACCAAAACTCGGTTGATCGCTGGCGAGCCAAGCGGAAATTCGCGCGGCAAGTTTTTTCAACTTTCGACGTCATCCTGCCTGCCGATACGCTGACCCATAATGCCCTAAAATTTCTAGGCGGTAATGTTGTCAGTCAAATCGGAAATTTAAAAACCGCGTCCCCCGCATTGGAATTTGATACGGCGCAATCCGCAAAACTTAAAAAAGCCATTGGGAATCGCCCGGTCTGGCTCGCAGCCAGTACCCATGCCCCCGAAGAGGCGGAAATTTTGAAGGCCCATGTTTCGGGCCCCGGACAGAAGGCCAATGCCCTGCTGCTATGGGTTCCGCGCCACCCGGAACGCGGCGGAGAAATTGCGGAGCTTTGTGCAGGATATGATTTTTCTATACGGTCCAAGGGCGAGCTACTAAGCTCTAAAACATCCATTTATATTATGGATACGCTAGGCGAGATGGGCTTGGCTTTAGACCTCGCCGATGTGGCCTTTGTCGGAGGGTCTTTGCATGATAGCCTCTCAGGCCATAACCCTTTAGAACCGGCGCGGGCCAGTGTTCCGATCTTGACAGGACCACATGTGGCCAGCTTTACCGAACTTTATGCTGAGCTCTTCAATCATAATGCCGCCATGCGCGTGACATCCGCCAAACAATTGGACAAATCTGTGATGGCGTTGATGAAAGACCCGATCGCATCTCGTCAAATGGCGCGGCGTGCGAAATTGCTCGCGGAAGAAAGCGACAGCGTCTTGGCCTACACCATTGCCAAATTAAGAGCGCTGCTGTGAAATCGCCTGATTTTTGGAACCACCGCACCGGCCCCGAAGCCAAAACGGCCCTGCGCACAGTCTTGCGTCCGCTGGGTTGGCTCTATGCGAGAGCAGCCGCCCATCGGCTGGACACGACAGAGCCGATTGATCCCGGCGTACCCGTGATTTGCGTTGGCAATGCGACCTTGGGCGGGACAGGGAAAACACCTGTTGTTGCCTATCTGCTACAATCCATGCGGCGTCTTGGCATTGAAGCACATGGCTTATCGCGCGGATATGGCGGCCGCGAAAAAGGCCCAACAGCTGTGGACCCAGACCATACGGCAGTGGACGTTGGGGATGAGCCGCTTTTGCTGCGTCGGCACGGTCCGGTTTGGGTTGCAGCAGGCCGAGACGAAGGCGCGTTGACGGCGGTATCCAATGGAGCAAAGGTCATCATCATGGATGACGGGCACCAAAACCCGTTGATTGAGAAGACGCTCTCCCTCCTCGTCGTAGACGCAGAAGTCGGTTTTGGAAATGGCTGCGTCTTCCCGGCAGGGCCCTTGCGCGAAGATTTAGGCGCAGCGCTGGACCGGACCGATGCGGTGATCCTGATGAAGCCTGCTTTGGATTATCAAATCTCTGAAACACTACGAGAGCAGCTCCAAGGCCAGCTCGTGATTCCCGCTTATCTCGCGCCAAAAATTGACGCTCCTAAGGGCAAGCTTTTCGCTTTTGCAGGGATTGGGCGGCCCGCGAAGTTTTTCGACAGCCTCAAACGGGCGGGCGCAAATGTGGTCGAGACCGAAGGTTACGCCGATCATTACAAATATAAAGATGAGGATATTGAGAGCCTCTTTTTAATCGCGTCGGAAATGGAAGCCGGATTAATCACAACTGAAAAAGACTATGTCCGCTTGCCAAAGGGTTACCGCAAAGGTGTTCAAATCTGGCCTGTGTCGGTCGTGTTTGAAGATGAGCTCACCCTGCGCCGATTGTTACATCCCATTATTGAGCTAGCGAAATGAAGGATCGCTTCGAAGCGCTGTCCTATGATGTGGTCACGGGTTTAATGCGATGTCTACCGT
This sequence comes from uncultured Algimonas sp., assembly GCA_964607395.1. GTDB lineage: Bacteria > Pseudomonadota > Alphaproteobacteria > Caulobacterales > Maricaulaceae > Litorimonas. Next base: position 6,157 of record CAZSKH010000106.1, on the reverse strand, counting down.
TCGGTTTTGTCTCCGGATTGGGCGCCTTCATTGTGAAACTGATAGGACCGATGACGTCGAAACGACATATCGCCGAAACCGGATTGCGCACAGCCTTTCCGCAAAAATCTGACGCGGAAATCAAAGCCTTGATGAAAGCGCAATGGGATAATTTGGGCCGCACATTTGCGGAATTTCCGTTGACCCATCGGTTGCGCCCATTTGATCGCCTCGGACGGATTGAGGTCAAAGGCCTTGACCATTACGAGGACAATCAACCCGCCATTATCGTCACAGGGCATTTCGCAAATTGGGAAGTTATGGCGGCCGTCCTCACCCATTTGGAACATCCGGTTCGCATCACATATCGCAAGATAAACAACTCATTGATTGATGCGCGCGTGAGAAAACAACGCGAAGCCTATGGCACGAAATATCTGGTCAAAAAATCTGGCCACGCAGGCGGACGTGAGTTATTTGAAGCGCTGAGAGCGGGAGAGAGCGTCGCGCTGCTTAACGACCAGAAATTCAATACTGGCGTGGAAGTGCCCTTCTTTGGCAAACCCGCCATGACAGCCCAAGGCGCGGTCCGCCTCGCGCTGAAAACAGGGCAGCCTTTACTGCCCATGGCGGTTACGCGGGAGACATCAAAGTTCACAGTGACCTTTTATCCGCCGATAGATTTGCAAAAAACGGGAGAGCGGACTACCGATGTTTTGTCGGGTGTGACGCAGATCAACGCTTTTGTCGAAGACCGCATTCGCGAAAATCCCGCGCAGTGGTTTTGGGTGCATCGCCGCTGGCCCAAAGCCCTTTACAGGAGACAGCCATGAGAGTTTTTGCTTTTCTCTTAATCGCCCCTATTTTACTCGCGGCCTGTATTCCACCTGAGGACCAAGTCCCGCCGACAAAAAAAGTTCGGCCTGCGCAAACTCCGCCTGTCAAAACCCCAGTCAAGCAATCTAGATCAACAGAGGTGCTTCGGCTTCCGAAAGCCATCGTCTCCGCCCATGTCGACGCCTTTAATCAGGGCGACGTGGCTGGCATGTCCAAGATGCAACACCCGGATATTGAATGGTTCAACATCAGCGGCTCAACCATGAGCCTCCAAGCGTCGGGCCGCGCGGCCTTAGCGAAAAACATGCAGGATTATTTTAACTCGACGACACGCGTCACAGGCACGCTCACAAATTGGAGCCTGAATGGAGATTATGTGTCTGTAACGGAAACCGTCCGCTGGAAAGGCCCCGACGGGAAAGCAAATGCGCAAAGCGCCCTGACGGTTTATCAATTAGAGGACAATCTCATTCGCCGCGTTTGGTATTACCCATCTGTGGAGAATTAGAGCTTGGGACTTAAGCGCTCTTGACGCGGGTCTCGTCATAGACCTCAAACTCATGCGCGATACAGCGCTCGATTAGCTTTCGCCAAACGGGTTCGGCAATATCAGCAGAGAGGCCTTGGGTTTTGGCTTCTGCGAGGACTTTGCTCACGACATCTTCAATACGCGGCGCATCATAAACGGCGTCGCGGTTTGGTTTAATCCGCGCAGCAGCATGCATATAACCCTGGCGCGTCACGAGCAGGCGCACAAGCTCTCGGTCAATGGCGTCAACGCCTTCGCGGACTTCGAGCATCGTTTTGCAATCTTCAGGTTTCTTAGCCATCACTGTGTATCCTTGGCGGGCCACGCCGTCAGTAATTCCGGGTCGAGATTGCGACCTCGCCATTTGAGACGCCAGCATAAATGCGGTCCCGTGGATCGACCGCGAGACCCGACCGTGCCGATTTGCTGTCCTTGAACAACGCGCTGACCCTCTTGGACATCAACCGTTTCATTGTGCAGGTAGTAAGAGATAAGTCCTTGCCCATGATCAATCATAATGAGTGAACCTTCGAAATACATCTCCTCACTCGCGAGGCTCACAATGCCATCAGCAGGCGCGAGAATAGGCGTGCCTTTCGGCGCGGCGAGATCAACGCCGAAATGTGGACGTTTCGGGTCGCCATTCAAAATACGCTGCGCGCCGAAATTCGTCGTTTTAGTGTGGGTCGTCACGGGATAGATAAATCCGTTCTTAAACCCAATCTCTTCGACTTTTGAGGCAAAACCGACTTTCTTGAGTTTGGTCGCCTTACGAATTTGAGCCAGCTGTTCTGGTGTGTATTCGCTGACAAATCGCTTCGGAAGGCCATCAATTCTAGAGATGTCATATTCGCGGGGATTGATGTCGAAGTCTACGCGCTGCTCACCGACGCGGACAAAGGCCGCAGGTTCATCGCGGTCAAAGCCAACGAGGAGCACGCCGTTTTTATCGGCCGTTTGGGTGTAAGTGTCATTTTCGGAACGGCCGACCTCGACGCGGGCATTTGGCGTGGTTTGGCAAACGACCAGCCCGCCTTGTTTGACGATACCGTGGCAGGAGAGTTTTGAGGCACCCCTATCGCGATAGATTTCAGCAAGTACTGCGTCTCTTTCAGCAATTAGAATGGCTCGTTGAGGATCATTTTGAGCAAGAGGAGCAATAGACATGTCTAGGTTATCTTTTTCCTGCAATAGTCTTCTATATTCTGGAACCGATAATCCAGCTAGTCTCGGATCTATTTCAAAATTCTCCGCGTTCTTTCGAATATCATCTAAAATTTCATCAACAGAGTTCGCCTGCACTCTAGGACGCAAAGCATCGTACCGAGCTTGTTGACTTTCAGAAAGGTCAGCATCTTCCAATACTTGAAAATCCGCACTATAGGCTCGAAAGTTTCTTACAGCATTTTCAGCACTGTCGTTTTTAAGGTTCGCCCTTGCAATCTCAATTTGATCTAGCAGACTGTCAATATCTCTCTCAGTTTTAGCTTCAGTCATGGCTATAAGATTGATCAGTGCTTTTCTATTTGCTTTTTGACTCTCAGGAAAATCATCACACTCAGTGTAAGGCAGGATAGATTTCGCTTGCTTCAAAGTCGCTTTATTCGGACTGTTTTTAAGATTTGAAATTAGCCTTGAAAATTCTTGAGAAAACAGATTTTCTCTTTTTTCAATCTGTTCAACTCGCTGCTTTTTGATCTTTGAGTTGGTAACTTGGATAAGAGGCTCCGCGCAAGGAATTTGCGCCTCGGCCTTTGTCTCAGCTGCACACCCTGCCAGCGCCAACGCACATATCGCAAGCCAAGTCCTCATTATATCGCGCCTGCGCGTTTGAAGCCTTCTAGGCTGGCGGTGGCGTCTTTATAGGCTTCTTGGCGGTCGGCGTTCCAATAGCGGAGCATTTCCAGTGGGATTTTATCACCTGTTACGGAACACAGAACATAGCTGCCTGTTTCCATGATAGTAAAGTCCGATGCGCCGTAATGAATTTTGGCTTCACCTTGGTTTTTGAAAAATCCTGTCATGCAGTCGACTTAGGGGGAAACGCGGTAAATTAAAACAGGTCCGCCTGCTTTTTATCGGAGGTCTGCTTTGCGGCTTTGCGGGGGCGCTTGGATGCGGGTTTACCCGCAATCACGGCCCCAATTTCTCCGTCGGCAAATGTGAGGCTAACGCTCTGCCCTGATGTAGCCGCAGACTTTGATCTTATGACCTTGCCAGCGTCGTCGCGAACCAGTGCGAAGCCGCGCTCTAATGTGCCTTTATAGGAATACGCATCAAGCAATTTTCCGGCACGGTCCAACCGCCTTGATTGTGTTTCAACTTGCCGCCGCAGCGCCATTTCCGCCGTTTTTTCATAGCGAGTCAGGGTTTTGCCCTGCTGCGCGAGTGTCGTCGCTTGGCGTTGTTTGGTAAAGCGCATCGCCGATTGTAGCGCCTGCCCATGGCGCGCGAGTTTATTCGTTTTCGGCTCAAGCAGTCTGGAGATCAGAGGCAGGCTCGCGCGGGAGCTGTCCAATCGCTGCCGGGCCGGCGCGAGCACAGTATCAATCCGCGGTAAGCGCGCCGCGCGCAAAGCCGTGCCGCGTTCCGTCGTGGTCCGGCGTAGCGCGCGCAAAAGCCGCAGGCCGTAATCCTCAACGGTTTCGACCCAATCTGCCCGGACCGGCACAGCAACTTCCGCCGCGCCCGTCGGCGTCGGCGCGCGGTAATCGGCGACGAAATCAATGAGCGTCCAATCGGTTTCATGCCCCACCGCAGAAATCAGCGGGATTTTTGAATTGGCAGCTGCGCGCGCGCCGACTTCCTCATTGAAGCACCAGAGGTCTTCCATAGACCCGCCGCCGCGCGCGACAATCAAAACGTCAGGACGCGGAAAACCCTCCGCCATGTTAAACCCGTTAATCGCGCTTGCGATCTGCTCAGCGGCTTTATCGCCTTGCACGAGGACTGGCCAAACCAGAACATGACTAGGGAAACGGTCGGTAATTCGGTGAAGGATATCGCGGATGACAGACCCCGTTGGGGATGTGACAACACCGATGGTCTTTGGCAGAAACGGCAGTTCAACCTTTCGCTCTTCATCAAAGAGCCCCTCCGCCGCGAGCATCTTTTTGCGTTTCTCAAACAGCGCCATTAGCGCGCCTGCCCCTGCTAATTCCATTTTGTCGATGATGAGTTGATAATTGGAACGCCCGGGATAGGTGGACAGCTTGCCTTCGCAGATAACTTCCATGCCCTCTTCGGGACGCATGGAGAGGCGCGACATGACGCCTTTCCAAATAATGGAATTAATCACCGCACGGTCGTCTTTTATGTCCAGATAACAATGGCCGGATTTGGCGATTGTCGTCCGCCCCAATTCTCCGCGCACGCGCACATGCCCATAGGTATCTTCCACCGTGCGCTTGAGCGATTGGGCGAGTTCGGAAACTGTAAATTCAGGCGTGTTGGCTGTCATAGGGTCTCGCTAAGGGATTCGAAGTCTGAAGTCACCGCTTCACGGGTCCCATTTAGCATGATAGAGGCCGCGCCATGTCTTCAACGACCCTCATAGACCGCGCCCCGAAAGCGCCCGGAAGAGCTGATGGAAAAGTCCCGCTTGTTGGCTTAGGCCGCAAGGAAATCGCGGATGAGCTGTTAGGGATTGGCATTGAGCCGAAAAAAGTCCGTATGCGGACGAAGCAGATTTTTCATTGGATATATAATTACGGCGTCACCTCATTTGACCAGATGACAAATGTCGGGAAACCGCTTCGCGCAAAACTTGAGGCCGGGTTTACACTTGACCGGCCTGAGATTGTCGAACGCTTAATTTCCGTTGACGGCACGCGGAAATATCTCATTCGTATGTCGCCCGGCGTCGAAGTCGAAAGCGTGTTTATTCCGGATGTCTCAAAGACGGGCGCACTTTGCGTCTCCAGCCAAGTCGGCTGCACCTTGACCTGCACCTTCTGCCATACGGGAACGCAGCGCCTTGTTCGGAATCTGACAGCGCGCGAAATTGTCCTGCAAGTTATTATCGCACGTGACGATTTGGGCGAGTGGCCGACCACACAAGAGAACCGTAAGCTCACAAATATCGTCTTTATGGGTATGGGCGAGCCGCTTTATAATACGGAAAACGTGGGCGATGCGCTCGATACAATTTGCGATCCCGAGGGCCTCGGCATTGGACGCCGTCGTATTACCGTCTCAACCTCTGGCGTGGCGCCTGAAATCGGTCCCATGGGTGAGCGCACCTCGGCTCAACTCGCGATTTCGCTCCACGCGGCGAATGATGAGCTGCGCACACAGATCATGCCCATCAATAAGAAATATCCGTTGAAAGAGCTGATGCAGGCCTGCCGCGACTATCCCGGCCTGTCCAATTCACGCCGCATAACATTTGAATATGTCATGCTGAAAGGCCTCAATGATCAACCTTGGCACGCCAAACAATTGATCAAACTCCTCCGAGGCATCCCCTGTAAGGTGAACCTCATTCCGTTCAACCCTTGGCCGGGGACCGATTATGAATGCTCGGACATGGAGACGATCAAAGAATTTTCCGACCTCATAAATGCGGCAGGATATGCCAGCCCCATTCGGAAAACACGCGGTCAGGACATTTTTGCCGCCTGCGGTCAACTTAAGAGTGATAGTGAGAAAAAACGCGCGTCAGCCATTCGGAAAGAGGCCAAAGCCTAGGACTAAATTCGTTGGAAAACGGACAAAAAAACTTGCCCTTACGCCCGAAACGCTAAAAAGATGGGGTCGGAGATATTCGGAAAGTGGGTCCGACTATCGTGGGCACAACGATAGATATATGGA
>CAZSKH010000105.1:5157-8150 GCA_964607395.1 uncultured Algimonas sp. | reverse complement strand
ACCAACTGACCTTGAATATGTGTAGACAATTCAGTGATCTCCAAACCGCATTCCGCAATTCGGCCCTTTAGATCATCCGCGTAAGTCTGGCTTTCCGCACACTGCTTTAGGTCCATAACGACGGGATTATCCGACGGCAATTGCACCCCTTCATAGCCTGCGTCTTTCATAAATTTACAGGCGTTTTCCAACGTATCAAACGGCGCGTCGCCCATGAATTGCGCGAGGAAAATACCTGGGCCTTTGAGGGTTTTCATGTCTCAATCTCCGTCCATTCAGAATTATTATTCGAGGATTTCAGCAACGCTTCAACGAACGCCATGCCGCGAACCGCCGCATCGATGCCGGTGGTTGCCCAAAGCTCTCGCGAAATCGCGGTACACATTTGCGAAGGCTTCCAGATAGCCTTCCGGATGCCCCGGCGGAGTGCGGAACCAACCTTGCGCACCTTCGGAGAGATAACCTTGTGCCGCCCGCAGAATTTCCGTTGGGCGATCCGCATAGGTTCGCAGCAGCGTATTGGGCTCTTCCTGCCGCCATTCCAAACCACCTGTTTCACCGTAAACACGAATGGACAGGCTGTTTTCATTGCCGACGCAGACTTGGCTCGCAGAAAGCGTGCCTTTCACGCCGTCTTCCATCCGGAACAGCGCCGAACCATCATCATCCAAGCGGCGACCATCGACAAATATTGAGAGATCTGCCGCCAAATGAGTCATGCGTTTGCCCGTGACAAATTCCGCCAGATTATGGGCATGAGTTCCGATATCGCCCATACAGCCTGACCCGCCAGAGCGTGCGGGGTCCGTCCGCCAATCCGCTTGTTTATTGTCAACCTCGGTCGCGAGCCAGCCTTGGATATATTCAACAAAGACTTTGCGAACCTTGCCAATCCCGCCAGCCTCAACAATGCCCCGCGCTTCACCAACCAGGGGGTAGCCCAAATAAGTGTGTGTCAGCCCGTAAGCTAGATCCGGGTTTTTCGAAACGATATCCCGGAGCGCTTTGGCTTCCTCTAGGTTGAGAGTCGCAGGTTTGTCCGACAACACATGAAAACCAGCTTCCAAAGCCGCCTTCGCAACCGGGAAATGAACGTGGTTCGGCGTCACAATCGCAACAAATTCCATACGTTCATGAGCCGGAAGCGCCGCTTCCTTTTTCATCATGTCAGCAAAGTCAGCGTAACATCGGCTGGGCTGTAGCCCCAACGCCTGCCCGGTGCGCGCCGTGTTCTCTGCGTCACGGGAAAACGCGCCGCAAACCAGGTCTATCTCGCCGTCTAAGCGCGCAGCCAAACGGTGAACTTCACCAATAAACGCCCCCTCTCCGCCGCCAACCATTCCCATACGCACAGGGTTAGCCGGGGTCGGATGCGATGACGATAATGTAGAGCTCATAAGCTCGTCCCCTCCATGCCGCCGGTTTGGTCCGATCTTGGCAAAAAAATTTGCGTCAGGCCGCCTAGCCTGACAACGCTGTCATTAGATAGACGATTTCCAGACGGGTATGTCAAGACTGACCAGACCAAAACTGACCCTGAAACTGGCCATAAAATAGGGCGGGCTGGTCCCCTGACTTGCTAAAGTTTCCAGCAAACCCTAGACTTCGGCCATGAAAACACTCCGTCATGCCGTCGTTCTTACACCCATTCTGATGCTGCTGGGCGCTTGCGCGTCGACGCCTGACCCCGCCGAAATCTGTTCTGCTGAATGGATAACGCCGCGCGCGACCAAGGCCGTTAGCAAGATTGAGAAGCGGGCCGGGTCCTCAATTCGTAATCTGAGCAAAGTCTCGGAGTCTTGGGCAAAAGGTAAAACACCAAATTTCCTTGAAATGTTGGCGCTACGAAACTCTATCAGCAAAATGAAGAAAGAACTCACCAACGGTCAAGGAATTCGCGATCTTAGAACCGTGGCGAAAACCTGCAATGACCCCGATCTCATCAAAGATTCCATGCATGATTTGTTGGAACGTCAAGGTTTGTCCGAAAACCTGATCAAATGGATGGAAAATAATCCGATTTACGAAGGTCTCGTCTCCAGCCTCGCCGAACCCGAGCCTGTTACGCTGAACCGCTAGTGCGGCTTGACGCTCACCTGCCCGAAACTTAAATCGCCGCTATGTCCTACCGCGTCGCCGCTCTCTATAAATTTACGTCCCTGCCTGATTACGTACAGCTGCGTGAGCCGCTGCAAAATATGTGCGATTTGGTGGGCGTAAAAGGCACGCTTTTGCTGGCCAATGAGGGTCTGAACGGGACTATTGCCGGAAAGACTGACGCCATTTCTGACATCATAAATTTTTTACGCGCCGATCCACGATTGGCGGATGTAGATGTCAAATTCTCGTCGGCAGAAGACATGCCCTTTTACCGCATGAAAGTGCGGCTGAAGCGGGAAATCGTGACCATGGGCGTCGACGGCGTTGACCCGAATAAGACGGTTGGGACTTATGTTGACCCGTCAGATTGGAACGCCCTCATCAGTGATCCTGACACCATCTTGATCGATACCCGCAATGATTATGAGGTTGGGATCGGAACCTTCAAAGGCGCAGTGAACCCGAATACAAAAACCTTCCGAGAGTTCCCCGACTGGGTTGAAGCCAATCGCGGTTCGATTGACAAGCCCAAAGTCGCGATGTTTTGCACCGGCGGGATACGATGTGAAAAGGCCTCATCCTTTATGTTGGAGAACGGGTTTGATGATGTTTACCATCTGAAAGGCGGCATTCTAAAATATTTGGAAACACAGGCCCGGGACCAGAGCCTTTGGGAAGGCGATTGCTTTGTCTTCGATCAGCGCGTGGCCGTGCGCCATGGCTTGGAAGAATCCGACTATGATCAGTGTTTTGCCTGTCGACGCCCCATTACAAAAGATGAAAAGCACCTACCTGAATATGAGAAAGGCGTGTCTTGTCATCACTGCCACGCCGAAATGAGCGAGACACAGAAAGCGGCCTTCTCGGAGCGTCAGAAACAAATTCAGCTCGCC
>CAZSKH010000105.1:2072-5057 GCA_964607395.1 uncultured Algimonas sp. | reverse complement strand
ATAGACGAGAGCCTTGATATCATGCGCTGGGCATTGCCCGATGTGAGTTTCGATATGGACATTATTGAGATGATAGATGGGCCATTCAAACATCACCTGGACCGCTATAAATACGCATCCCGCTATGACCCAGACCTCAAACGCGGGACCGTTGATCTCTCCCACCGCGAGAAAGCTGTAGAGGCTCTGCACCTCATTGAGGCTCAACTCGGGGGAAACCCCTATCTCGGCGGCAACGCCATGGGTCCGACCGATATGGCATCCTTTCCATTTGTTCGGCAATTCGCCGCCGTTGAGAAAGCCTGGTGGAGCGCGGGCGCAGACTTGCCTCTAACTCGCGATTGGCTCGCGCGGTGCTTAGCATCGGAGTTGTTTATCGAGATCATGCAGAAATTCCCCCAATGGAGCCCGCAAAGCTAACCTCGCCACGATTTGGCCCTATTTCGCGTTCAACCGCATTTTATGTGGGGACGCAGAGACATAGGGCTACTGATAGCGGGATTATCCATGGCTGCCGCACCGGTGGCTTTGGCACAAAATTCCTCCGACTTACCCGTGCCAGCCACGTCGAATGAGGTTTTTTCCTCCATCGGTTTACCTGCCCCGAAACTAACCCCCATTCGAGATCACGTTTCGCCGACGGCTCTGCCCGTAAAACTACTCTATGATGGGCCCCAACTCCGAGGCGCTTTTACGCTTAGCATCGCCGTGTCTCAACGCGCACCTCTTCCGGCTGACCTGGTTCTCCAACCCGTTTCCCAATCCACATTACATTTAAAATCCTTAGGCCATGAGACAGAGGCCGTCGTCGCTCTGCCAGAGATTAAGGACGGCTTGCACATTGAAGCCGTCTTGCGGGATGAAAATGAAAACCTTGTTTTGGAAACCGCCCATCCGCTACCGGTTTTGTCGAGGGACTTGAGACTTTTGAGACTCGCCCCTCCCGTTCCATTTGATCCCCCCACCATTTCCATTCCAGACTTTACAGCTGTCGAAACGATAGCCGGGAAGATCATCCTGCCTCCCAAGACCGCACTCCCGCCACAGTCTATGGTTCATATTCAACTCGTCGAAAACGCGCTAGCGGGCGGGTTATCCATGAAATTGGCCGCACAAGACTCGGGACCGGCCTTGGCGCAAAACGGTGAAATCCCATTCGCTTTGCAGCGAGGCATTTGGGAGAGGCACGACGACCCCGACCTAACACTAAAAGCTTGGATCTCGGATTTTATGGGTCGTAAAACCTTCGTCATGAGCGCGCCAGTCGCATATAACGGGTCTGAGATTAATTATCGCCTCCGCCTCGATGGCCTGAAACAGGGGGTTGAGACGAAACGCGGCCGTAATCTCAATCCGGATCTTATGGCGCAAACGCTAGTTATGGGCGAAGCCCGGTTTGACCCCGTCATTGGTATTCCGGGGCAAGCGCGATTACAGATTAAATTGAGTCAGGACCGCGGCGATTTCAATAACCCCATTTTGGCGGAGCAGACACTCATCCTGCGCGGCATGGAAACAAGTATTCCATTTTCTCTGACAACGGATAGTACGCATTTCGATCCTTACGCGCCTGCACCCTTCCTGTCGGCCTCTCTGACCGACAGTTCGGGACGCGTTTATTACACGAGCGGGGAGATTCGCGCCCGCGAAGGCCGGAACTCCATCCGACTTTATCCCCGCTAACTGTGGGTATTTACAGTATATTTACGGATAAACCGCCCTATTTTCGGTTATCAACACGCCTGAACGCGAAAGGGCTTGCGGGAATCGCGAATGTTCATAGCGTAGGCATAAGAGTTGAATCGATTCATCGGGATTACATGTCTTACGCTGACCAACGTCACATCCGGCCCAGCCCTACCCTTTCGGGTTCAATGGGCGTGCGGCAAAACCCATTGGAGGTTTTTACACGCATCTGCATCGCGGAAGGTTATGAGCACGACCGGATCGATATCAATGAACTACAAATCAGCCTGCCAGGCCTGTGGTGTGAGCATGACGTTTCCCTGACCTGGAATGCTGCGACTGAACAAGTTCAAGTTTTCCTGCTCTTCGAAGGCAAAATGCCAGGAGGCCGGTCTGACGATATTTGCCGCTTGATGAGCTTACTAAATGAGCGTTTGGCGTCAGGTCATTTTGATTATTGGGACAAAAACCGATGCTTAGTCTATCGGGATGCCGCGTCATTACGCGGCGGCGCAAAACTCGGAACCGAACAGGGCCTCGATATGTTGGCGCATGCGTTGGATGCCGCTGAAAGAGGCTATCCAGCCTGCCAATATGTGATTTGGGCCGGAAAGTCGCCCGAGGACGCCCTGACCAGCGCCTTGGTCGATTTGGCAGCGCAACCGTAATGGCTGTCACGCACCTTCTTATTGGCGCCGGAAAAATGGGCGGCGCACTGTTGAATGGCTGGCTCGAGGACGGGATAGTGTCGCCGCGCAAACTGGCGATTTTGGACCCCTCGCCGGGCTCTCAAGCGGTATTCGCCATTGAACGCGGCGCGAAACATATAACTGATTTCAAGGATATTCCAAAGTCGGTGCAGACCGTCTTACTGGCGGTGAAACCGCAATTATTTGCTCAAATTGGAGCTAAATTGGGCGCGGCGCTCCCACCGAAAGCGATGATCGTGTCCATTTTAGCCGGAACGAGTCTCCGGAGCTTAAATAAGGCCTTTGACGGCCGGATCGTCATTCGAGCCATGCCGAACACCCCAGCCGCCATTGGGGCCGGCATCAGCTCTGTTTATGTAGACCCGAGCGTTATGCCTGAAAAAATTCAGGAGGCCGAAGCTCTGTTAAAGCCCGGCGGGGAGATCGTCAGAGTAGACAGCGAAGCCGCCTTAAACGCCGTAACAGCGATCTCCGGGTCCGGTCCGGCCTATGTCTTTCATCTTGTCGAAGCCTTAGAGGTCGGCGCGCGTGATCTTGGCTTGCCAGATGACGTGGCGGCGAAATTGGCTCGTCAAACTATCATCGGAGC
>CAZSKH010000105.1:0-1972 GCA_964607395.1 uncultured Algimonas sp. | reverse complement strand
GCTGGTATTCCAGGTCCGTCATCTTCTACCTTGATGAAAATAAAATCAGCGGTTTGTTCAATCGCTAAGGTGCAATTATCTCCATATTTCAGCGCATTGCTAATCAGGTTCCCGAGGCAGCGTTTGAGCATTAGCGGACGAATAGAAATCGTCCTATCTTCGAAAGGCGTCACGTCTAGCGGCCGCCCCTTCACAGTTTGAGATATGAAATCTGCGAGTTGCACAGTCTGCGGTTTTTCCTTCCCCATGCCTCGGGCAAAGTCGAGATACCCTGTCAGCATGGCCTCCATCTCATCAACATCTCGCCGAGCGGCACGGGTGTCTTCTGTGTCGTCTTGCATAGCGAGTTGCAATTTCAGACGGGTCAAAGGCGTGCGAAGATCATGTGAAACGCCCGCGAGCATTAATGTTCTTTGTTCTAAATGGCGGCTCAATCTCCGCCGCATTCTCAGAAAACTCTGACCCGCCATGCGGACCTCTGATGCACCGCGCGGCTTAAACCCGGAGATGTCTTGCCCCTTACCGAATGCTGCCGCGGCATCTGCAAGCTCCCTAATCGGATCGGATTGGCGGCGGATAAAGAGAATAGAAATGAGAGACAACACAACCGTCGTTGTGATGAGCCAGAAAATAAAGACATATCCGGTTGGGGCAAAGACCCGTTCTCTTGCCGCGATGAAACGCAAGACACCTTCATCAACCTGCACCCGAATATCAATATGATTGGGGTATCGCGTGGTATCAAACCAAAATGGTTTGTCTACGGCCTCCGTAAGACTTCGCCGTAAGGTCTTGTCTAAATTAGAGAAAAACGAATTTCTTGTGGCGGTTGGTAATGTATCGCCGGGCCGCAAGACAACAGATAATTCCATATCGGGCCGCAGCAAACTATCCAGCTTCATCGCCGTTTCAGCCCTAGGATCTTCTTTAAATAACTGCGTTGCAACAGCCACATCGGCGGCGACAGAATCTGACAGGCTTGACGTGACACGGTCCCAATGCGCGTTGAAGAAAAACCAAGCGACAAATAATTGCATAATAACAATCGGCAGGATTATAATCAGAAAGGCACGCCAAAAAATGGATTTTGGCAAAATATTTCTGAGAGATAACATGCCCTAATTAAACAGCATCAGAGACAAGGCGATAACCCTCGCCCCTGACCGTCAATAGATATTGTGGTTCGGAGGTATCATCTTCTAGCTTCCGGCGCAGCCGCGTCATCTGCACATCCACGGCGCGTTCCGATTGGGCTTTGATATTCTCTGATAGAATATATCGAGACACGACGGCGCCCGATTGACCCGCCAAAAGGGAGAGTAAGGTTTGCTCCCCCGTTGTCAGTTTCATTTGCTTCCCGTTTTTTCGCAAAATCCCTTTTGTCAAATCATAGGCGTAAGGCCCAAAAACAACCTTATCTGCCGTGGGGTTTTTACCCGTGCGGCGGAAGATATTGTCGATCCGGAGCAGAAGCTCCTCTGGTTCAAAAGGCTTCGGCAGATAGTCATCAGCGCCTGACCGCAAGCCTGCGATACGTTGATCTGCCTCGCCCAAAGCGGTCAGAAGAATAATTGGCACGTCATGATGTTCGCGCAATGACCGCGTCAAGGTTAGGCCATCTTCCCCCGGCATCATAATATCGATAATCAGAAGATCATATTTGAGACCCTGCATTTTCAAACGGGCTTCATCTGCGCCATTGGCCGTGCTGGCCCGATAGCCTTGCTTGGTCAGATAACGCGATAACAACTCCCGAATACGATCATCATCATCGATAATCAGGATATGCGTGTCGGCGCGATCTAGATATGTTGTACTCATATATAATCAGTCCCGTTTGAAAGCATTTTTTACAATGACTTTTCCGCTGTAAAATATAAATGACGTGTATCAGAGGTGTTGGCAAGGCGTCCCCATCTCACTGCTGGAGTCAAAAAGGAAACATCATGATCGAAAAAGCCTATCATGACCG
>CAZSKH010000104.1:0-8173 GCA_964607395.1 uncultured Algimonas sp. | reverse complement strand
TCTTCATTGATGATTTGCGCGAAGAATTTGTTCGCGATTTCGTCTTCCCCATGTTCCGCGCCAATGCGCTATATGAGGGGCTTTACCTGCTGGGCACATCTATTGCGCGACCGTTGATTTCAAAGCGCCAGATTGAAATCGCGCATCAGGTTGGCGCTGACGCTGTGTGTCACGGCGCGACCGGAAAAGGGAATGATCAAGTTCGATTTGAGCTGGGATATTATGCGCTGGACCCCGAAATCAAAGTCATTGCACCTTGGCGAGAGTGGGATTTAAACTCGCGTAATAAACTCATCGAATATGCCGAGAAACATAATATCGAGATTGCCAAAGACAAACGCGGCGAGGCGCCGTTCTCTGTCGATGCGAACCTGTTGCACACCTCGTCAGAAGGTAAAGTCCTCGAAGATCCCTTCGAAGAAGCCCCCGAATATATCTATCAACGCACAGTGTCTCCCGAAGAGGCACCTGACAAAGCAACCTATATCGAAGTTGGCTTTGAACGCGGTGACGCGGTTTCAATTGACGGCGAGGCGATGTCTCCGGCGACAATCCTCACCAAGCTGAATGAGCTGGGCGGCGCGAATGGTATTGGCCGTTTGGACTTGCTGGAGAACCGCTACGTTGGGATGAAATCGCGCGGTGTTTATGAAACACCGGGCGGAACAATCTTATTGATGGCGCATCGCGGCATTGAACAAATCACCATGGATAAAGGCGCGAGCCATCTGAAAGATGAGCTGATGCCGAAATATGCAGAGCTGGTTTACAATGGCTATTGGTATTCGCCAGAGCGTGAAATGCTCCAAGCGGCCATCGATAAATCGCAAGAGTTGGTCACGGGCACAGTTCGCCTGAAGCTCTATAAGGGCAATGTCGATATTGTTGGACGTAAATCCGAATATTCACTCTACAGCCAAGAGCATGTGACATTTGAAGAGGATGATGTTTACGACCAAGCGGATGCGGGCGGGTTTATTAAAATCAATGCCCTGCGTCTACGCTTGCTGAAAGCCCGTGACCGTAAGGCTGGGAAAAACACCTAAGCGGCTTATCGAGTCCAAGAGGACGCATGGGCTGTGGGCCGAACGCGGTCTAGGGCGAGTCTGTGGCTATGGCGTTATCAATAAAGGTGTCGCCACCGCTCGCGGCGGGCGCTGCATTGAATTCAGTATTCGTCCCGGCTTGGGTTTTAGCTTGGGTCTGGGCTTGCGCCTGAGTAGGCGATCCGCCGCCAAAAGCACCAATCGCCATCGGCAGAACAAAAGCCCCAATAATGAGGCCTGTTACGGTTCCCAAGACAAAGGTCTTATTGAATATAGACCCGGATGTGATAGGTTTTCCGACATCAACTTCCGCTGGCTTGGGCGAGCGTTTTAGAAGATTTGCAATCATAGTTTTTGATTTTTTGGGAGTCTGAACGGCCGCTTGGGTCTGCTCCAAAGCCGCGAGGTGCATCTGCGCAGGCAAGGCCGAAGGCAGAGGCGGTCCGGGCTGCGCATATTGCGGCTGACCAGAAAACTGAGCGGACATTTGACCCGGCATGTGCCGATCAGGGGGGCTTGGCCGTTGAAAAGGTACAGCAGCAGCCGACGCCATTTGAGGTGGCGCTGACTGCTGCATGTGATGCACAGGTTGGAGGGCCGGTGCATATTGGGGTGATGGGGCATATTGAGCCTGATGCGCCGCTGCATAAGGGTCAGAGGTGTGCGCGGAAGCCTGTCCAGGGGCCTGCCCGGGGGCCTGAAAAGGGGCGTGCGGCCTATGAGATTGCGGTTCGAAACCTTGCGGCATGTGCGGTTCGGCCTGGCCCGCATATTCGGGCTGCGAGGGCCGATATTGCGGCGCGGCTTGATTGGGTCCAGCTTGCATTTGAGGCTGCATGTCTGACTGCATATCTGGCAGTCGGGGCGCATGATTTTGCACGGGACTCGCAGCCGGAGTCTCCGGCGTCATCATCTCCGGTGACCATGGCACGGCCTTCGGTGTCGGATTTGTTGGAATCAAGTCACTCATTGTCGTATCCCCAGAAGAACAAGTGTCTTTATGGTTGATAAAACCTAAAGGGCCGTTAAGCGCAAAATGACGTTTCGTTTATAGTCTGCGATACATTTTTGTGCAAAGGCTGCAAAATCGAGGTTACAATTGCGCAAACCACCCGCTAATCAGGCGATATTACGCGGGGATTTTCCAAAGAGGTACACCATGTCCAAAGCGTCTTCTAACGAGCTTGGCTTTCGCGAATCCGTTGAACTTATGTTCAATCGGGCGGCCAGTTTCATGGATATTTCAGACAAATTGATAGAGAAGATCCGGGTCTGTAACGCGACTTATATTGTTCGCTTTGGCGTTAAATTACGCGGCGATGTTCATACATTCACGGGTTACCGCTCCGTTCACTCGGAACATAAAGAGCCCGTCAAAGGCGGCATTCGCTATTCCTTGGGTGTAAACCAAGACGAAGTTGAAGCCTTGGCGGCGCTCATGACCTATAAATGCGCGCTGGTGGATGTGCCTTTTGGCGGCTCCAAAGGCGGGCTCTGTATTAATCCCAACGACTGGAATGAAGAAGAGCTGGAGCGCATCACGCGCCGTTTCACCTTCGAGCTCTCTCGGCGTGATCTCATCCATCCGTCCCTGAACGTACCTGCGCCTGATATGGGCACGGGCGAGCGCGAAATGGCGTGGATGGCGGATGAATATCGCCGTTTGCACAATGAAAATATCGACGCGATTGCCTGCGTTACGGGTAAGCCCGTGCATCTGGGCGGCATTATGGGCCGCACCGAAGCCACGGGACGCGGTGTCCAATATGCCTTGCGTGAATTTTTCCGCCATAGCGATGACGTCAAAGCCGCTGGCTTGCGCGGGGATTTAAAGGGTAAGAAAATTGTCGTCCAAGGTCTCGGGAATGTGGGCTTTCACGCGGCGCTATTTTTACAGACCGAAGATAAAGCCAAGGTCATCACCGTGATTGAGCGCGACGGCGTTGTCCGGAATAAGGACGGCCTCGATATTCAAAAACTCAAAGACCATATGATATCCGGCGCGCCCTTAGCGGAATTCGAGGGCGGCACAGTTTCTCAAGACAAAAATGCCTTGGAAGATAAATGCGATATCCTAATCCCGGCAGCTTTGGAGTCAGTGATTAATATTTCCAATGCTCACAATATTAAAACTAAGCTCATCATTGAAGCGGCCAATGGACCCGTGACAGCCAAGGCTGATAAAATTCTACGCGACCGCGGGATCACAATTATCCCGGATATGTTCGCCAATGCAGGCGGCGTGACTGTGTCCTATTTCGAATGGGTGAAAAACATCAATCAAATCCGCTTTGGACGGTTGCAGCGCCGCTATGAAGAAGGCCGCAGCAATGCCCTCATCGAGGCGCTCGAAAAACAAGGTATGAAGTTCTCAAAGAGTTTTCGCTCTGAATTTTTGGACGGTGCGGATGAGCTTGATCTCGTGCGGGCAGGCCTCGACGACACCATGCGCCTCGCTTACCGCAACATCCGCGACACGCTGAAAGAAAAGCCAGAACTCGAAGATCTGCGCACGGCGGCATTCTACACGGCGATTCAAGACATAGCTCTGCATTACCGCAGTATTGGGCTTTAAGAGACGCAAATCTCAGGCGAAGTTTTCGGTATTGCTCGGAGTAAAATACGCACCCAATTGTCATCCCGGGCTTGACCCGGGACTATCTGAATTATGCGTCTAGATTTACTGACAGCGTGACACTCTGTCATCTCTCCAACCTCAATGCCCGGCAGGTCCCGGCTCGGAGGCCGGGATGACATATGGTGGAATGCGTTGTCTTTCGTATGTCTCTGTCGTTTTGTTTATCTCTTAGTCTAAAATTAAAAGGGATGTTCGTGTGGGTGACGCGGATAATTTGATTATCAATCAAATTTCAAGGAACCGAACCGTGAAACGGTTCGGCGCTACACTGCAATCGACTCACAGGGTCGATTGCGGACGTTTCGCGTGCCAAGAAGCCCCACACGACGACGCCTTTTTGCGCTACCGGCCTAGCTGGATAGTCTGGACCCAATAAGCTCGCGATAGGCCACCCAAGTCTTGGGACATTACCCCCAAAACTCCAATGACAAGCGCCGCTTCCTTCCGGTTAAGTCAATGTGCACCTGACCGCCCTGTGAAAGAAGACATGTATAAATTGCCCCCAAAATGGGCAGGTGCGGATATAGTTTTTTGATTATTTTATAGGGCGTTGAAAGGCTTAGATTTTTTCGCTGACGGAACACCTGTGAAACATGGATATAGATTCCGAACCCTCTGAAAATCTCACATCTCCGCCGTCGTTACAGGCGTTTTTGTCTCAAAGCCGAGACGTCTATCACCCCCCTTGTGTCCCGATTTTCTTTGACTCGCGCGTTGTGAATGCGGCAATTGAGCGAAAATTTGGGAGAGAGACCATGTCAAAAATAATGAAATATTCAAGCTGGGCGATTGCACTTTTTATAACCGTTATTTTTATCGATAGTTTGCGATTTAAATTCACCGGACATCCAACGCCCCAGCATATTTTCACGACCTTAAAAGACTGGTCCGGCATTGGATTATTTTATCCGGCAGGGCCTTGGGCCATTGGTCTGGCGGAACTGGCCTCCAGCCTTTTGGTTTTGGTGCTCCCTTTAATTTTCACGCTTAAGAAATCGCCTCGCAATGCCGCGCGCAGTCAGTTCCTCGGCGCGCTCATTGCCTTTGGTGTGATGAGCGGCGCGATTATCTTTCATCTGTTCACACCGCTGGGCATCAACACGCCAACGGAATGGAGCGCGGATGGGCAAAGCATTGTCGCGGAAGGGCCGTTCTTGTTTATAATGGCTTGCGTGGTCTGGGCGACGTCGCTTTTATTGATGGTCTGGCGCGGCGGTCAGATGAAGGGCGGAAGCAAATTCTAAGGTGGGTTTAGTCCGGGTTTGGAACGGTCCAAACCCGGCCATGCCAAACCCCGACAACCGTCGGATAAGTCGCCGAAAAATCTCTGTCCGAGGCCCGCACATACCCCAATCGTTTCATGACAGCTTCTGACGCCGGATTATCTGGCGCGGTATAGGTAATAATATCCCGCAGCCCGCAGCGAGTTTGCGCATCCATTTGCGCCGCGCGAGCGGCCTCTGTCGCATAGCCTTTGCCCCAAAATGCGGGCAGGAGGCGCCATCCAATTTCATCATGCGTGCCAAGCGCTTGGTGGTCAATCACCCGCATGACGCCGGTTGTCCCAATAAATGTTCCGTCTTTCAGTGTGAGCTTCCGGCGCGTGAAACCATAGCTGTCGAAAGCCGCTAAATATTTTTCGAAGGTTTTTTCAGACTCATCACGGCGTAAGGTCCGTCCAAAATCACGGCTCGCCAGCGGGTCCGCATAGAGCGCGATCAGGCGCTCTCGGTCATTTTCCGTCCAGGGCGAAAGCCGCAGCCGTTTTGTTTCGAGGAAAAATGTTTCACCTGCGGCCATGTCAGCCTTTGGCGTCCAGCCAGGCTTTGTAGCGCTTGGTGAGTTTTGCGGTTTTCATCTGTTGGCCGATGAGCGCGAGGAGCGCATTTTGCTTGCGCTTTGGACTCAGGCCATCGCCCAAACGGTAAAGCTGCTGTTTGGTCATTGCCATCCCCGCGAGGGAGCCAAGGGCTTTGTCTTTCCATCCCGCGCGTCCGATTGTGACATGGAGGGCATTCCCCTGCCGCCAATCCGCGACGAGTTTCGGGTTATAGGCAAAGGCGCGCCCAATCCCGACCATGTCGACGCCCGCCTCATTCAGCGCGGTCTCTGCGGTCTCGCGCTTTGTGACACCGCCTGTTACCATCAGCGGCATATTCGCGGTTTCGGAAATACGTTTGGCAAAGTCGAAAAAGAACAGCTCACGTTTTTCAGTCGAGCTTTCCACGCGGCCATCTTCGGAATTGCCCATCATGGCAGAGCTCTCATAACTTCCGCCGGAGATTTCGACAAAGTCTACGGCCTCGGCGTTGAGCCAATCGACGACAGCTTCCGAGTCCGCGATGTCAAAGCCGCCCTTTTGGAAATCTGCACTATTTAATTTCACGCCAAGGATGAAATCATCATTCACGCGGTCACGAATGGCGCGGATAATCTCCAGCAAGAAGCGCGCACGATTTTCCAGCGGCCCGCCCCATGCGTCTTCCCGCAAATTCGTCAGCGGCGACAGGAATTGCGCGACCAGATAGCCATGCGCGCCGTGGACTTGCACGCCGTCAAATCCGGCGGCCTGCGCCGCCAACGCTGTTTCGGCAAAGCGGCGGATAAGGCCCCGGATTTCACCCTCGCTCAGCGCGCGGGCATCGGTGAACATTTTATTCGCCATGCCGTCCAATGTGACTTTTGTGGCAGAGGCGGAGACAGGCTCGGTGCCCATATTCGCAAAGACTTGCCGCCCGGGGTGAGAGATTTGCATAACAAATTTCGACCCGCCGGCTTGTCCAGCTTTCGCCCAGATCTCGAATTGGGTGCGACGCTTTGGGTCATCCAAAGTGCCAGCTTCTAGGACAACGCCGCCCGGGCCTGTCATTGCCGTCGGGTCAACCATCACATTGCCCGAAAGCGTGATACCGGGACCCGCATCGGCGGCAGCTGCCGCATTGGACCAAGCCGTATAAAGATTAATCAGCGCCGCCCCCGGAACCTGCTCGGCCTCTGCCATATTCTCTTCCATCGCAGCTTTGCACAGACGGTTCTGAACGACGGCGCCATTGGGAAGGGTGAGGGGGGAGAATAGGGGTGAGGGCATAAGATATAATTTCTAATTTAGGGGCTCTCAGCATAGGTAATGCCATCCATAAATTCTACTCATATTGCTTGCGAGGCCGCCCTGCACTTATGAACCAGCGGCCCTAACGCCGCCAAGCTTTCCATAATCCGAAAATACTGATCGCAAGCCATGCGATTTCAATCACAAAGCTTGCGGGGTTGAAGCTGAAGTAAAGCGAGATGAGAATGAGTATAGCTCCGAGCCCATTGCCTGCACTATAGCGCCACCCCTTCGGGTCCATCTTTTCCAGCGTCAGCGCGGCGTAAGTGATCAGAATAAGACTAACTCCAATCAAGCCAATGATATCTGGAATTGTAAAACTCACCCAGCTCACGGTTCCACTCGCCGCAGGGTCAAATTTATCCGCCCGCCTTTTGGCACGAGCGCGCTTTCCCCGAGATAGATTTTTGAGACGCTGTGATAACATTGACGCGACGCCCCGCCCATGACGACGACATCGCCGCTCATGAGTTTTATGCCGTGTGTGGGTCCGCCCCGCTTTGGTCCGCCAATGCGAAACATGGCGGGATCGCCGAGGCTCACTGAGACAACGGGCGCATTCACCGCCAGCTCATCGCGGTCCACATGCGCGCCCATTTTCGAACCCTCGCGATACCAGTTAATCAGGCAGGCTTCGGGCAAGTCAGGCCAGTCCGCGACGTCCTGCCAAAGTTTGACAAGTAAATCTGGCAGCGGCGGCCAAGACGCATCTGTTATGGGGTGGGTGGCCTGATAGCGATATCCGCGCTCGCGGTCCGTGACCCATCCCAGCGAGCCAAAATTGCTCATCACAACAGAGAGCGGTGTGCCTGTGCGCGGCATAGTGGGTTGAAAAAACGGCGCGGATTTCGTGCCTGCATTGACGCAGGCGATGAGCTCCGCTTGTTCCTCAGCCGAGAAATAGAGCGGCAAATGTTTGAACCCGGGCGGCGGCGGTATTTTTTGCGCTTTCATAGCTCTGACATTTGAGCGGCGTCTTTACCTAAGTCTAGACCACAATTTGTCCGCATTCATATTTTAGGCAGGGTAAGAATAAACCTATACAAAATCCAAATTTGTGATTATATAACATTTATGCGTCTCATATCTCTTGCTTGTCTTTGTCTGTCTTTCGCCGCTTGTAGTCCTGTCACAGCGCAAGACCAGACAGCGCAAGATCAAACAGGGGAAGCCGTTTCGCCGGTCTCGCAATCCCGTGTCGCGGCTATTCCGGAAACGGCAAAGCTCTTGGTCGCCGCAGCGCGCGCCCGGCTCGAGTCTAGGGTCATTTATGATGGGCGCTATATGCGGCTAGACTATCCCGGCGGGGATGTGCTTGCGACTATGGGCGTTTGCACAGATGTCGTCATTCGGTCTTTGCGCGCCGCCTATGATTTTGAT
>CAZSKH010000103.1:4167-8222 GCA_964607395.1 uncultured Algimonas sp. | reverse complement strand
TCGCTGAGTTTGACCGTCGTCTTTAAAGGCGCGGTTTCTGTATTGCCTTCCGGCATGTTGAGATAGGGGTGAACGGCGACAGTTGACACAAAATCCAATCTGGCGAGCCCTGCGGCCATTGCTAATTTAATCACTTCTGCCGTGCCAACCACATTGGCATCGAATAGATTGGCGTAACTGAGCTTATGATTGACGAGCGCAGCGATATGAACAACCCGGTCTACATCCTCGCAAAGTTCTCCGTATTTTTCAGACGATAAACCCAACATGGGCTCTGCCAAATCTCCCGCGAAGACCTTCAGGCTAGTCTCTGCCAATTCGTGATATTCCGCTTCAACTGCATCATTGCCTTTGAAGACATCAAGGAGCCGCGCGCGGGCTGCGGCATTATCTTTCGCCCGAATGATGCAAATTAAATGGCTGCGCGTCCGGGCCGCTTCCCGCAATAGGTCAAGGCAAATAAATCGTCCCAGAAACCCGTTGGCGCCGGTCAGAAAAATATTACCTTTTGACGCCTCAGAGGATGGAGCGGTGTTTTTGGCGAGGTTGAGGTAGGAGGTCTCTATGAAATTTGAAAGATCTAAATCGGCCGCGTCAATGTCTGCCGCGTCCTTACCGTGGATGGAGGCAAAACTCGGCCGAACCGCCTCACCGGAAAGGCGAGCATCGATGGTTTTTGCCCAATTCTCTATAGAGGCTGTCGGGCTCAAAATATCATTGGCCTGAACCTCTACACCGAAAATTTCTTCTAAGGTTAGTCCAAATAAAACTGCGCCGAGAGAATCCCCGCCCCACTGCGTGAAATTACGATCAGATGTGACGTCAACGGATTGCAGCCCTAATTGCGCCTCTAAAACTTTTCCGATTTTCTGCGGAGTTGTCAGAGTCGAATTTGGATCTTTAAGCTTGGCAATGCCGTCTTTTTGAAGGGTTTCTGCCGCTGCATAGATGGCCTCTAATTGCGCGCCATATTTATGCTTGAGTGCAGGCCGTAGGCGCTTTCTCACGCTGGAAAGCAGTCCATTTTCTTGGGAGAAAGGCTCGTGCTCGACAATAAAATCACGGGGCACTTCGAAGGATTTCAAATTTTCGGCTGACCCAACCGCCCGCAATTCGTCCTGTATAAGAGACCGAAGGTCTTCTGTTTTTGGAGCCTCTCCCAATATGGTCTCCACCGCTTTTTCATCCGGCACAATGACAGCCAACAGATAGGAACGCACCGAATTGCCGTAAAGATAGACCTGCTTGAGAACCGCGCTGCCGCCTTCAAACACCGTGCCCAAGGGGCCAACCGCAACAAACTCCCCTTGGGAGAGTTTCAGCACATCCTTGCGGCGGTCAATGATGATGACATGGTCGGGAGCAAGTTCTTCAACGATGTCGCCCGTGCATTGAAAGCCGTCGGCATCAAACAAGCCCTTGGTTGCGCCGGGCTGTTTATAATATTCCGTAATCGTGCCGGTGCTTTTGAAACATAATTCTCCGCGCGGGTTGGGTTTATCGGTCGTGTAATAGCCCAGTTCTGGTGCATCGCGGAGGCGGTAGTCTGTCACGGGCGGGCGCAAGATACGTCCGTCGCGCGTGATACTGCCGGAGCCCGACTCGGTGCTGCCGTAAATATTGACGAGCAGCATATCGAAACACGCGCGCATAAAATCTAACACCGGTTGGGCAACGGGCGCGCCGCCGACCCCGCCAGACAGCAACCGGTCCCCCAGAAAATTTGCCCCCATTTCGGCTTTTACTTCGGCCTCAATGGACGTTAATTTTATATCAGATTTGCGCGATCGCCGCGTCACTTCATTTTGAAAATTCTGATAGACCAGTTCCAAAATGCGCGGAAAGAACGCCATATTTGTCGGGCGCGTCAGGCGGATGTCTTCGAACAAAGTCGACATATCCGGCATCAGTGTGAAGTTGACCAAACCACCCCGGCTGAGTGTATTAATAACGGAGGACCGCCCAATCACGTGATTAAATGGGGCGAGCGCGATGGTGATGGAGGGCACATGGCTGCGCGCGCCGCGCCAGACCATTTTAATGGCCCGCTCTGGCATGACAGCCCCTTTGGGAACACCTGTCGAACCAGACGAATGGACGATGGACACGCGCCGCTCTTCGCCGCGCGAATTCGGTCCATACGGCACAAATTTAAATCCCGATCCAAAAGTGATGAGGTTATCTATGGAGATGATCTTTGTCTTTAATCCCGATGCGCTAAACGCGTTTGCAGCCCGCTCAAATTCACGTCTGTCTTCTGTAACCGCGGGATCATAATCCATAACAATGAGGCTGGGTATGCTTCCGTTCTCAATGATAAGCGGGGTAAGTCCGGCGAGGTCGCGGATAGACACGGCGATGGCGCTTGGTTCAATATTTTTGAAGATATCTGCCAAATGCCGCGCGCCTAATTCCGCTTGCAGGGGTACACCCGTTAATTGCGCGTAGATACAGGCGAGGTCCAAACTCACATAATCGCACCCGGAAAACCCGACCATACAGACAAATTCATCGACACCGACCCGGTGGTCCGGATGATGCCGCCAGGCATTCGCGATGTGCCGAACACGGGTATGCAGATCGTCATATGAGAGTGTTCGGAACTCATTTTTATACTGTCGTGTTGCCACGCCATTTTCGAGTAGGATATCATAAGCGCGCTCACCCAGCGCATCCCGTTCGTGATACGCCGTCAGCGCTAAATCGACCATGTCGAACAAGGTCGCATCAGCTTCACTGAACGCTGCTTTAACCTCGTCCAAGGGCATATGCGCCGCAATTTGCGGATCAATGTCCGCCAAATCATAGAGGCGTAAAATACTGCGCTTGACAGCGCTCGCCTCCGGATACGCTTTGCGCTGAAACTCCCCTGTCATGGACGATCAGTCTTTCAGGCTCTTCATGTCAATCACAAAACGGTAGCGCACATCGGACGCCATTACCCGTTCCCACGCGTGATTGATCTCGCTCATATCAATCATCTCAATGTCCGACACGATGCTATGCTTTGACGCGAATTCTAACATTTCCTGCGTTTCCGCAATGCCGCCAATGGCAGAGCCGGCGAGGCTTTTGCGGCCGCCAATCAAGGACCCAGAATGGAGACCTTCAAATGGCTCAATTGCACCGACAATACACATGGTTCCATTGCGTCCCAGCAAGCTCAGATACATGTCCAAATTATGCGGAACCGGGACCGTGTTGAGGAGGAAATCAAATCGGCCCCGTGATTTTTTGAACGCATCCCTATCCGTCGTGATGAGCGTATCTGCGCCCAGCTCTTTTGCGTCCGCTTCTTTCCCGGGAGAGCGGCTCAGCACAGTCACCTCTGCGCCGAGGGCTTTGGCGAATTTCACGCCGAGATGCCCAAGGCCGCCGAGGCCAATGACGCCAACTTTATCGCCTTTACCGATCTTGAAATGTTTGAGTGGTGAATAGGTTGTGATGCCCGCACAGAGAAGCGGCGGAACGCCTTTAATGTCCAGGTCTTTGGGAATATGGACAACAAATTCTTCGCGCACGGTAATGGATTGCGAATATCCGCCATGGGTATGCCCGCCAGAAACCTTGTCCGGACTGCCGTAAGTCATCGTCGCGCGGGAATAACAATATTGCTCTTCGCCATCGGTGCAGGACGGGCAGGTCAGGCAGCTATCGACCATACAGCCGACGCCCACCAGATCGCCGACTTTAAACTTTGAAACGGTGTTGCCAATCTCAACAACTTCGCCAACGATTTCATGACCGGGAATGACCGGATATCTCGCATTGTTCCAATCATTATGCGCTGTATGAATATCGCTATGACAGACCCCGCAAAAAGTGATGTCAATTTTCACATCATTCTCGCGCGTGGCGCGGCGTTCAATCTCCATAGGAATGAGGGGGGCATCTGATGCCGTGGTTCCGAATGCTTTAACTGTCATGGCAATCCCTCATTTGTTTTCACTACTTTTGGACTTTGTCGGTTGGTTTTCAACTGCGAATTAAATTTAATCCGGAACCCAGCGATACAGGCTCATCCCGCGAGCGCGTTCATCAAACATGAGAGATCG
>CAZSKH010000103.1:0-4067 GCA_964607395.1 uncultured Algimonas sp. | reverse complement strand
AGTTCGACATCATAGCGGGTCTTCTCAGCCTCGCGCAGAAATCGTTGGTAAGGCATGAGGACGGCAGCCGCGAAGTAATTGGCGAGGGATGTCCGCGCAAGGCCGCGCGCTTCGCGATCTGTGATTTTCGCCCGGTCCAGATGGGCGTCGATCAGGTCTCTGTGCTCCAACATCCCAATTTGAAAAGCGAGCTGAAACCGACGACCGCTCTGACTCAGCAATTCGGACAAATTTATCCGCTGATTATGGCGGTCAAACCAGCGCAGCATATTCGGCATGACATCGGTTGGAACAATCCGAACTGTAATATCATGGTTCTGTTTCAATCGCTCCGTCAGGGCTGTGCGAGGCTGCGTTTTGTTGAGATTTAGATCGACCGAGAGCGCGGTGGCTGCCGCGTCGATCTCTGGAAAAAAGTTCTTATGAGCTTGAATGAAGTCCCCTACTGTATCGATGGGGCGAATGATTGGTGTGTTAGACTCCGACGCTGTACTCGGCGCAGTCTTGAGAAGGCTCTGAAAGGCACGCGCCATATTTGGGCTGATGCCGACGACATCTTCGACCTCGTTTTTTGACACAGGCATGTCGCCAAACCGTTCAGACCGCAAAGCCTCATAGGTGCTGGCCACGAGTTGCGCATCGCCTGCGTCAGAAAACTCGCTGATGTCAAAATCATAAACACCTGCCATGCGAAGCAGGACCTTTGCACTCATCGCGCGCTGATTGCGCTCAATCAGGTTCAGGTATGACGCGCTGATACCAAGATCTTCCGCCATACGCGCTTGGGTGAGGCCGAGCGAGTTTCGGAAACGGCGGAGCTTGGGACCAATGAGAAGCTTATCTGACATATATTATCTTTACACAGTTTACAAAAGTGAAAGCGAGTCAATTTTTGACTTTACGCACTGACCCTCACAGCGGTGAGTTTGGCTGGACGGCGGGCGAGCTTTGCGCACAAGAGGACGGCGAAAGGAACATTCCCATGACTGCACATACACCGCCTGAGACAAATATTCCCCGCCACAGAGTCCTAGCAAAGGTCTCTCACCCCAATGCCGGGGCTTACACCGAAGTGCTTACGCCGGACGCGCTGCTGTTCCTTGCGGACCTTGAACGCCGCTTCGGGCCCCAGCGTAAAATCCTGCTATCCGACCGCGAATTACAACAAGCGCGCTTTGATGATGGCGAGCTTCCGGTGCAGCCCGTTGAGACGGCCCATGTACGCAATTCGAATTGGGAAGTCGCGCCATGCCCGGATGCGCTGTCCGATCGCCGCGTCGAAATTACAGGACCCGTCGACCGCAAAATGATGATTAATGCGCTAAACTCTGGCGCGAAAATGTTCATGGCGGATTTTGAGGACGCGTCGTCTCCGACCTTTGACAACATGATGTCGGGTCAGCAAAACATGTATGATTTCGCCCGTGATGTGCTGTCCCTCACAATAGAAAATAAGTCCTACACGCTAAATGATGACATCGCGACGATGCTCGTTCGCCCGCGCGGATGGCATTTGGAAGAGCGCTATATCACGGTGGACGGCAACCCGATGAGCGCGAGCCTTTGTGACTTTGGACTACATATTTTCCACAATGGCAAAGCCTTGGCGGAGAGCGGGAAGGGACCGTTCTTCTATCTGCCAAAGATCGAAAATTACCGCGAAGCGCGTCTCTGGAATGATGTGTTTAACTACGCACAGGCCGTTTTGGATATTCCGAATGGGACAATCAAATCGACGGTCTTGATCGAAACTCTGCCAGCGGCCTTCCAAATGGAAGAAATTCTCTATGTGTTAAAAAATCACATCACGGGTCTGAACTGTGGCCGTTGGGATTATATCTTCAGCTACATCAAAACGCTGCGGGCCCATCCTGAATATCTGCTGCCAGAACGGGCGCAGGTAGGTATGGATCGCGGGTTCCTCTCTGCTTATGCCGAGCGCCTGGTGCAGGTCTGTCACCGCCGCCGTGCCCATGCGATGGGCGGGATGGCTGCGCAGATTCCTGTCAAAAATGATGAGACGGCAAATGACGCCGCTTTTGAGAAAGTGCGTCAGGATAAGCTGCGTGAAGCGCGCCTTGGCCATGACGGGACATGGGTTGCGCATCCTGCGCTCGTGCCTGTCGCCATGGATGTCTTCAACGCGGCCATGCCGTCGCGTCATCAGATTCATAAGAAGCGCCAAACGCGAAATATCTCTGACGCCGCTATGTTAGTGCCGCATACGGGCACAGTGACGGAAGCGGGCGTGCGGACGAATATCAATGTCGGTATTCGCTATATTGCGGCCTGGCTCTGCGGACGCGGCGCGGTGCCAATTCACAACCTCATGGAAGATGCCGCCACGGCAGAAATCTCCCGCACACAAATTTGGCAATGGCTCCGCCACGACGCCAGCGTTGAGATGGAGGGCGGCTTCAAAGAAACCATGACAGAGCGTCTCTATGAGCGCCTCTTCGCCGAAGAAATCTCTGCGCTGCAAACCGAGTTGGGAGAGGCCGCGTTTGAGACAGGCCGTTTCCCGGAGGCTGCCGAGATTTTCACACAAACCGCGACAGGCCCGACCCTGCCGGACTTCCTCACAATCCCTGCTTACGACCTATTGGAGCAAAACTAATGACTTATTCTCAAACTTTATCAGAGCTGCAAACACGCTACCCAGATGGGGCACCTGCGGGGATTGACCTCGATGCGTTGGCACAACTCAAAACGCAAAATACCTTTGAGACTCATCTTGATATTGCCAAAGCGATGGCGACGGTGATGCGCAAAGATATGGCGGCCTATGATGAGGATAGCTCACAGTTCACACAGTCTCTGGGCTGTTGGTCCGGCTTTCATGCGCAGCAAATGATGCGGGCGATTAAACGCCAAAAAGGCACGCTCGACCGGGCTTATGTTTACCTGTCGGGTTGGATGGTCGCAGGTTTGCGCAATCGTTTCGGACATCTACCGGATCAGTCCATGCATGAGAAAACCTCCGTCGTAGATCTCATCCAAGAGATCTACACCTCCTTGCGTCAAGCCGATGAAGTCGATCTCAATGATCTGTTTAATGAGTTAAAGACGACAGATAATCGCGACGCCGTCATTGCGAAAATTGATGGGTTTGAAACTTATGTTCGTCCCATTATTGCCGATATTGATGCGGGCTTTGGGAATGTCCACGCGACTTACTTGCTCGCGAAAGAAATGATCAAGGCGGGTGCGTGTTGTATTCAGATTGAAAATCAAGTGTCTGACGCCAAACAATGTGGTCATCAAGATGGCAAGGTGACGGTCCCGCGTGAAGATTTCATTGAAAAGCTCCGCGCTGTGCGTATGGCGTTTGAAGAGCTTGGCGTTCATGACGGCGTTATCGTTGCGCGCACGGACAGCCTTGGCGCTGGCCTCACGCAGAAAATCCCGGTTAGCCGCGAAGCTGGCGACCATGCGGCGGAATATACAAAATGGCTCGAGACATCTCCCGTGTCTGACCTGAATAACCTCGAAGATGGTGACATGGCGATTCAACTGAACGGCCAACTCGTGAAGCCAACGCGGTTACCAAATGGTCTGTATAAATTCCGGGCTGATACCGGCGAAGACCGTGTTGTTGAGGATTGTATTGCGTCTTTAAATGAGGGCGGCGCAGACTTGCTTTGGATTGAAACGGCCACACCTAATGTCGCGCAAATCGCCGCCATGGTGAACCGGATCAAAGAAAAAGCCCCCCATGCAAAGCTGACCTATAATAACTCACCGTCATTTAATTGGACGCTAAACTTGCGCAAGCAAGTCCGCGAAGATTGGATTGCGGAAGGGCGTATCAAAGCCGAGGATTATGACGAAGCGCGCCTCATGTCGGCAGCTTTTGATGAAGATGCACTCGGCATTGAAGCAGACCGCCGCTTGCAGGCGTTCCAGACGGATATCGCCCGCGAAGCGGGTGTCTTCCATAACCTTATCACCCTGCCGACATTCCACGGTACGGCTAAGGTTATGAATGATCTCTCCGAAGGGTATTTCGGTGAGCAGAAAATGCTGGCTTACGTCAAAGAAATTCAACGCGAAGAAATTCGCCGCAA
>CAZSKH010000102.1:0-8233 GCA_964607395.1 uncultured Algimonas sp. | reverse complement strand
GCCAAACTATCGTTGGTGGGGACATCATGGCGCAGACTGAAGCGGCTATTTTACGTGGCGAAATAGCTGCTTTCGGAGGCGCTGCCTTCACGGCGGTGAATTTGATTGCTGACACCGAGAGCTTGCTGCAAGCGAGTGTGATTATACTGGCAATTGATGAGATTGCTGCCCTCTCTGGCGTGATTGAAGGCGCGGGACAAATCGATGTCTCAGCACAAACGCTGATAGCTACGGGCAATACCCGCTCCTCGACGTCTATTCTGGCGAATGCTGGAGCGGTTGAGGTCTCAAATACGGCCTTGTGGGTGGCAGGTGATTTCATCAGCCTTTCGGCGCAGAGTTTGCTGCAAAACCAAGGTAGTGTCGTTGCGGGTGGATTCGTCTCTTTGGATGGCGATGTCATCGGTAATTCAGGATTTGTGCAGGCCGGCTCGTTGGATGAAGCGGGGGATCTTCTGCCTGATGGAACAATATATTTAACAGGTCGTCAGATTGGCAATGCGCCGACGGGCGTCGTCTCTGCCGGTGGAATTTCTGTTTTGGCCGATGAGCTGCTGAACAACGCTGGGATGATAGTGGCTGGAAGCTATTTAGAGGTCGGCACAGAATTACTAGATAACTCAGGCGATTTAGGAAGTCAGAATCAGCTGACCCTTGATATCGCTTCCGGTCAAAATACCGGGCAAATTTTTGCCCGAGATGCTGTTCTAGATGTTGAACAAACATTCGTAAATTTGGGCCGCCTGACCGGGGCTGACTATTTGGACGTTTTCGCAGACACTTTGATCAACGATGGGGATATTCTGTCGAACGGTAGCGCTTACATCGAGGTCGCCTCCTTGCTGAACGGCACCGATGGTGTCGTGCAGGCAAGTTTTCTTGATGTTTCAGTAAGTAACCCACTTGTGAATGAGGGTGTGGTCATGGGGATTTACGCCCTTGGCTTGCTCACGCCGTCAATTGATAATCGGGGCGCTATCATTGCGGGAGCCCAAGGTGTCGCTACAGATTTAGAGCTTTCGCTGGAGAGCTTGACCAATACGGGTTTGGTTCAGGCCACCGGCGCGCTTTCACTAACGGTCGATGATTTCATTACTACGGCTGGGGCCATTCAGGCCGGTGGTTCTTTGGTAATCGATACTGGTGCGCTGAGTGTTTTGACGGAAGGTAGTATTCGAACGCAGGGCCAAGCTGACATTACGGTTGCAGGCCTTTTGAGTTTAGGGGCTGGGGTTTACGACGAAAATGGTGAAACCAATGGGGCTACAATTTCTGCGGCAGTTCTGTCTGTCTTAGCGGGCCAAATTGATAGTGAGGCCGGGTCCGTTATATCTGCCGCTCAAACTGCAGATATCTTGGCCGAAGGGTCCGCATCAATTGGCGGGCTGCTGGCTGCGCAAACAACGACTTTGATCGCTGAAAGTCTGAACGTGGGCGTTGAAGGATCGATTGAGGGTCTTGAGGTCCTCGTCAATATTAACGGCCTGTTGGAGTCGCAGGGCAGCTTCATCGCAAATAGTTTGGTTTTGAATACGGATCAATATATCGGCGGAGAGACGTCTGACGCATATGCGCAGACGTCCATCGCTTTGACGGCAAGAACGATTGACAACGCTGGTTTGCTTTACGTCTCGCCGGAGGAGGCTGATAACGGGCTCATCACTCTGACCGCGGACTCCATCATTAATAGCGGTAATGTTATTGCGTCTTCGGCAGCGGGTCTCTCTGCAATTGTGGTCATGTCCGACGTTAACGTTCTTAATTCAGGCGTTTTTCAAGCGAGCGGTGATTTAACTTTAGAGACGGGTGCGTTTGAAAATACAGGCTCACTTATCAGTGAGTCCCTGATCACTCTTGTAGCGAATAGCTACACTGACGGTCCTGATGGGCTGCTCTACAGTGTTGGCGGTACGGACTTACAGATTACCGACGAAGCAAGTGTCTATGGCTCGATTGCATCCGAAGGCGATATCCTTATCAGTGCTGACCGGCTTTGGGTTGGCTTCGGCGGAAGCGTCGCAACCTCACAAAACCTGACGATTGAGACGACATATACTGGTCTTGAGGCGGGACTAACCTCTGAGATAATCGATGGTGAGGCGGTCATTACGCGGGCAGTCATTCAAGGCGGCGAACTAAGCCTCACGTCAGATATGTTCGAAATTGGCAGCGGCGCCCTCGTGAGCGCTCTCAATAATTTGGACGTGGCGCTTTCGCAGGATACTGAAATCGCAGGTGCCTTAGCGTCGGGCGGGATTTTTACATTGATCGTCGACGGTGGAGATTTGGCGCTGACGGAAACCGGCGCTTTGCAAGCCGCCACATTGCTTGACGTCACGGCTGATAATGTGAGCAATCAGGGCATTATATCAGGCAGTCAGATAGAACTGCAAACGGGGGACCTGACGAATATCATCGCAGCTGGCGCCAGCGCCAATACATCAGGGCTGTTGATTGCTGATACGGCCATGACGCTGCTTTTATCTGGGGCGCTAAACAACAGCGGTACGATTGCTGTTCAAGATAGTGTGGTTTCTGGGGATGCCTTCCTTCTTGTCTCCGCGTCAGGTGTCACAAATGAGGCTGGCGGTCAGATTTTCTCCGCAGGTAGCCTGACGGTTGGGGGGACGAACATTACAACTGTTGACGGTGCGCTTGACGTCCAAGCGGTGTCAGACCTTGTCCGCAACGATGCCGCAATTCCAATTGACGTGAATGACACGACCAATTTGAACAATGCAGGCGTGATCAGCTCGGGCAGCAATCTGATATTGCTAACGAATGAGCTGGAGACCACTGGCGGCATTCAGAGCGGCGGCGATCTCGACGTGCTCGTGAGCGCAGGTTTCACCAATGAGGGTTTGATTATTAGCGCCAGCGCGGGGACATATGTGCTGCTAGGCGAGGGCGTAAACGCGGGAGATATTGTCGCGGGACAATCTGCGGTGCCCGAAATAAACGGCCAGGCGGCGATCGCGGAGGTGGCGTCAAGCCTTACCTTGAGCAGTCAAAACCAAAACCTTCTTTTGGGGCAGAATGGGCGTTTGGCAGCTATCGGCGATTTGGATATATATTTGGGCGCAGGGTCGCTGGAGTTGGCCGCAGGCGATGGCATTGCGGATACCGATATTATCGGTGGGACTATATCCGGCCGGACCGTTAATATTCTGGCAAATGCGTTAGATGTCGGAGTTGAGTCCACCGTGGCCGCAAACTCGGCGCTCATAATCCAAGTCGCCGCCGCCCTCACAAATGAAGGGGCTGTGATCTCCAGAGCGGACGGGTCAATTGACGCCACAGCATTAAACAATGAGGCGGGCGCAACCATACAATTCGCCGGAGCAGGGGCAATTAATCTTGTCGGCTCCCTGACAAATGCCGGTCAAATAGTTGGCAATAGCCTAGAGATTTCCGCAGCAAACCTCGCGAATGATGCAGGCGGTTTGGTCGCTGTGGCGCTGGATGAAAGTGGCTTGAGCGGCGTTCTAAATGTAGCTGTGAGCGAAGGTATAGTAAATCACGGCGGCTTCCTAAATGAGGGCGGCGCTATATCGGTGACAGCCGAGTCATTGGTCCAAGAGGCCAGCGCCTTTATGATTGCGGGGTCTCAAATTGAGGCCGGTTCTGCTGCGACCCCAAATCTTGTCATTGAGGTTGCCCAAGACGTGCTCAACCGGGGTCTCTTGCAAAGCACAAATAATGTGGTCGTGACCGCACAAAACTATTCAGACGTACAAGCCATCGTCAACGGGCAGATAACACAGTTAGAAAATTCTGCTGGTGTGTTGGTCGATGCGAGAGGCGCTATCGTCGCTGGGTCTGATTTGGACTTAGTTCTTTCCGCCGAGGCTGAAATAACAGGACAGGTCTCCGCTGGCAGCGATTTGAATGTGACAGCGACGGCATTGACTATTGGCGGCGCTGGAGCCTTGGTTGCGTCCGGCACGGCACAAATAGACCTTACGAATGATCTGCTCATGCAAAGCCTTGTGGATGGGAACGGGGCGCTTGTTCTGGATGAAAATGATAACCCAAGCGGGGCTATCCTTCAGGCCGGAAACTTCATTCTGTCTGCCCGTGGTTTGGACATGGAGACAGGGTCGGTGATCTACGGAGCTGCCGCGGACGGGTCAGTCTCGAGCATTAGTCTTTCAGGCACCACAGCGCAGTCTATCTGGGGACAAATTATTACGGCCCATGATTTGACTTTCGAAGCCGACGCTATCGATCTCGGCCCAACAGGCGGCATAAGATCGGGCGGTGATTTAGGCCTAGTCGTCTCCACGGATTTGGTAATTTCTGGTCTGGTGGCCGCTGGAGATAACTTAGCTGTAACAGCGTTAAGCCTAGTGACGACGGAAACAGGGGCGCTCGCAGGGGATACCGTAACGGTTACGCTCGAAGAGGATTTCACCCATAGCGGACGAATTCTTGCAGTAGAGCCGACCGATGAGACTACACTGGCAACCCCCAATGATCTTGATAATTCCATCGTTCTGACAATTGGCGGAGCGATGACGCAGAACGGCACTATCGTGGGGGACAGCGTCGATATTTTGTCCACTGACTTCACGGCAGGGACTGGCAGTTTTCTGCAAGCCAGTTTTGGCGACATTGATATCGCACTTGGAACAGGTGTTTTTGACAATATTGGGACCATCTATGCCAATGGCGATGTAAGCGTTACGGCAGGCACAATAAGCAACCGGCAAGTTGTGGTCGGGCAAGACTCTGAGAGAGGCGTAATTGCGGGCAATGACGTGGAGCTCACGAGTTCTGGAAGCTTCGATAATGCGGGAGCGATTTCGGGCGTTGATATTCAACTGACGGGGACGTCATATGCGGGCACCGAAACAAGTGCTGTTCAAGCGATCGGCGGCGACCTGATTGTTTCCGTTCTAAATGACATCAACAATGCGGGTACACTCGCAGCATCGATGGACGAAGGTGGTCAAGGTGGCTTAATCAGTCTTTCGGCAGATAATATCACCCACGGCGTTCTCGGAAATGACATAAATGAAAGTGCTGTCCTGTCTGCGGCATTTGTTGAGATTGCCGCAACGGGAACTGCGACGAATTACGGTCGTATTTTTGCGAGCGAGCCATTGGGTGCTGATGGCGGAGCTGTAAATCTCCACGCGAATACGGTGACGGTGGCGTCTGGCGTAGGCATTTATAATCACGGTTACATTGTCGGTGATGCTGTCACATTGTTGGGGCCGCGATATGAAGGCTTTCAGGCAAGCTTTGTTCAGGCTGCAGCCGGAGACATAACCTATAATGAGAGCACCGGGACGTTCTATAACGCCGGTGCCTTAAGTGCGGCGCGCATCGAAGGTGAAATTTCGGGCGGCCTAGTGAGCCTTGCGGCCAATGAAATATTCAATGGCGTTCTTGCAGACAGCCCGGGGCAAATAGTCGATACAGCAACGATCACGGGCGTTAATATTTCTGCTGAGAGCGCGACTAATTTCGAAAACAGAGGGCGACTGATTGCGCTGGAAGCTTCCGAAACCGGGATAGACGCGAATGGTGATGCGTTTGAATTTACACCGAATAACGTCTCAAATGAAATCACTCTTTCGGCCGGAAACAACGTGCTAAATGCGGGCCTGATTTTATCAGACAATATTCTCGTTGATGCCGCCAGTTTTGAAAATGTAATATCCGGATTGCTCTCAGCCTCCGCAGGTAATCTCATC
The DNA here is from genome assembly GCA_964607395.1 of uncultured Algimonas sp. Taxonomy (GTDB): domain Bacteria; phylum Pseudomonadota; class Alphaproteobacteria; order Caulobacterales; family Maricaulaceae; genus Litorimonas. Next base: position 2,531 of record CAZSKH010000102.1, on the reverse strand, counting down.
ATTGATACCGGTACGAACGGCACAATCGATAACGCCGGAACCTTAGCGGCTAGTTTCTATATTCCACCTGATGGAGACCTTAGCGCAATCAATTTGGAAGATGGTCAAGTCATTTTGATCGCCGCAAGTGTGGACAATCAGGTCTATGACGATGTTGCGACTGAAGGTGGTTTCATTACGGCCACCGGAAATGTACTCTTCGAACAAGACGGAATTCAAACGAGCCGTTTTGAGAACCTCGGGCGTGTGACAGCTGGCGGGCTCACATTTGAAGGGGATGACTTCATTAACACCGGCCTTGTCGATTTGGCAGGTAGCCTCGACGTTTCGACAGATCTCTTTGACAATACAGGGGTTATCAATGCTGCCTATATGACACTCGGTTTCACCGACGCCGCTTATAATTTGGGCACCTTAAATGCGTCTCAGCTTCTGGACATAACCTATGGCGGCACGCTTAGTGTCGACTCTGATTTGACATCAGGCGGCTTGACCGTGCTGAACGTTGGCGGCCTTCATGTTGAAGCTGGCGGCGCCGTGAGTGCGGTCAGTATTTTGATAAATGCCGACGGATTTGAAGAAACCTATGACGCGGCCGGGGAGCTGACCTCTGTCACTTACGGTACTGGAGATGCGCTGATTGAAGGCACAATGGAAGCCATTGCGAACGACGAATGCCAGATTTGTGATCTTTCAAATATCGCCGAAGGTCTGATCGCTGTTACCGGATTTAATCACCTTGATGTCAATGGCGGCTCTATTATTTCCGCCGGCTCACCAGACGGCTATGTCTCCATTACCGCCGCGGCACTCTCAAACTCAGGCACAATTGAGAGTTCCGGATCAGTCTTTATCGACTTAGCCGGAAATGGCGTGCCTGACCTCGTAAATATTGGCGGGACGAATATCCCTCTCGCGGGTACAGACCCGGGCCTTGCGAACCTGTCCTACTCTATTGGCGCTCCTATTATTTCGAGCGCGTTCCAAAGCGGTGCTCCTGCCTTGGAAGCTGGAGCTTCCGGCATGTTGATCAATTCAGGAACTATTGTTGCAGGCGCCGATATTGTCTTGGATGCGGATGCGCTCTCAAGCACCCAAGCGGCAGGTATCTCTGCAGGCGAGCTTTTATATGCGGAAGTTCGGGGCGATCTAGACACGATAAGCGGCGGTCTGTCTGGCTCAACTATTTCTGCCAATATTCACCAAGTTTACGGATCTGACCTGGATGCATTTGATGCCACAAACGCGCTGTACTTAACATTGCGCGGCGGTGGATATAGTTTTGACGATGCGCTGAGCCTGACCGCGGACACTGTGATCCAAACATCTGGCCATATCTCTGTAAATGCTGACATTACGGCTGCCAGCAACCTCACGCTCATTTCCGGAGGTGATTATTATCAAGCAGACGGCATCTTAAACAGCGCTGGCGATATTTTCTTGCAGGCCTTGGGCTTCATTTACAATAACAGCACGATTGAGAGCACCGGAGGTGACATCACTCTGATAGCTGCTCAGCTGTTCAATGTTCGGGGTGCTGGCGGAACAACGGGCTCAACTGGCGGTGGTACGACCGGCGGCGGCGGAGGTACGACAGGTGGAGGCACAACGAGTGGCGGCGGCGGAGGTGGTTCATTTGGCGGTGGGGGCTGTAAATCGTCAAGCGACAATACCCAAATTCAATGTCGCAAAGGTTTTGGTGCCAAAGCGCCACACAATGAATCTAGCTTAATACTGGAAACATCCAATTATGTAGCCGTAACAGCAATTGGCGTGACCGCTCCCGGCGGTAAGAAAGTTCTACAAGGGCCAGTCTCTCAATCCGCTTCAAATGACAGCGCTTCGTTCGATGAAGGCGGCGGTGGAGGCGGCGGCGGCGGTTTGGCCGGTGACAGTGCAGAACACGGAGGGGATGGGTCGACTGACGGAACAGACGGTTCAACAGATGGAACGGATGGGTCAACTGACGGAACAGACGGTTCGACAGACGGTACGGGTGGAACAACCGATGGGACGGGCGAGTCAGCTGATAATACCACAGACGGCGGCACAACCACGCCACCGGACGTCCCGGTTGTTCCTGTGATCCCAGTCGATCCAACAGACCCGATTGTTATCCCTCTGATTGACCAAGGCGTCATCCGCGCCGTTGGCGACGTGACGATTGTCACGAGTGATTTAATAAATGACGCTGCAGATATCATTGCGGTCCAAGACATTTTAGTTTTCGGACCAGAAGCGGGCGGCGGAAATCTTTATAACGCAGCGGGCACGATACAGGCCTTGGCTGACGTCATTATTTCAATTGAAGGTGATCTCGTAAATACGGGTGTATTTGAGGCGGGTGGAATCCTGAACATCAGCGCGGCAAATGTATTCAACGGAACCTCCGCTGCTTCACCATTTGGCGCTGCGCCTTTATCTATCGGGTTTGATGGTTTGGATATTTCCAACGTTCTAGGTGACCTAGGTATTGACCCGGCGGACTTTGAGGCTGTTGAGATCGAGAGCCCGGAGATTGTGGCGATTGA
>CAZSKH010000101.1:0-8248 GCA_964607395.1 uncultured Algimonas sp. | reverse complement strand
AATCGCAGCCCGAAATCCGTGGCCGATCTGGTGCGCCTTCAGGATAAGCTTTTGCCGAAAGCGGCGGCTCTAACGGCCCCGGGAGGCGTGCTGGTTTACGCGGTTTGCTCGCTGCAATCCGATGAGGGGATGCCGCGCATTGTGAAATTTTTAGAGAATGCGCCTGATTTCCGCCTTATTCCCATTCCAGCACTGCCAGGTCTGGATCTGCCAAGTGACCGTTTCGATGGGGGTGTGGTGCGGACACTGCCTTGTGACATGCCCAAATCGGGCGGACTCGATGGCTTTTTCATAGCTGCGCTGCGGCGCGAGGCGTGAGACCAACGGGATTATCCCTGATTTATGGTTAACGTGGTAATCCAACGTTAACCTGAATGTGGTCCAAGCTTTGCACGAGACGCGTCAGATGTATCAAAATGGGAGGCTCTTATGAGCACGACAAAATTATTCCGGGCTGGATTGATCGCCACAGTTGGTGTTGCTGGCCTGACTCTAACAGCCAATGCGCAAAGCCGCTATGGCAATGTTTATGATTATGAGAGTGGCCGCAATTGTGGTCAGGCCTGTGTGCCTGCTGCGCCTGTCACGCCGCAATCCAATACACGTTACGGCGCGCCAGTTTATACACCTGCGCCTGCCTATACACCCGCGCCGACTTACAATCCTGCACCTGTCTATATTGATTGTGTTCAGGCCGGCACCTGCGCCCCTCAGCCCGCTGTTGTTTACTCGCAGCCAGCTCCCGTTTATTCACAGCCAGCGCCTGTTTACTCACAGCCAAGCTATACGCAGACGGCTCAAATGACACCTGCCAACTGCCCGGCAGGCACAACAGCGCAATCTGACGGCACATGTATGCAAGGGTCTAGTTTTTCTTCATCGACCTCGTCTTCTACATTTTCGGGATCAACTTACTCCGGTTCGACATATTCCGCGCCAAGCGTCTCTATGGAGCCTGTGAACTGCCCATCCGGCACGACAGCGCAACCCGACGGTACATGTATGCAAGGCTCGTCATTCTCTTCGACGTCAAGCTTCTCTAGCGGATCAACATATTCTGAGCCGTCTTATTCGTCTCAGTCATACCCATCCCAGTCATTTTCTTCACCGTCTGTTTCCATGGACGCTGTAAACTGCCCGGCAGGCACAACAGCGCAGTCTGATGGGACATGTATGCAGGGCAGCTCAAACTCTTTTGCAGGGTCATCTATTGAGCTTTACACGGGTGATGCGACGACATCCTCCAGCTCATCCTCCTCTTATGGATATAGCAGTGACGGCTCTTATGGGTCGACAGATTATTTGCCTATCCGCAAGTAAGGCTTTCACCGCACTAAAAGTCAGGCCTGCTCTGTGCGTTTCACGAAAAGTGAACGGCTCGGGGCGGGCTTTTTTATGCGCACTCCCGAAGGACAACTCGGAAGCCTTTCGGCGGCTTGCGAGTCCGGTTCCGACCCGCTAAGTAGCCTTCATGTCAGATAAAATTCTCATTTCCCCCTCTATTCTGTCGGCAGATTTTGCCGCGCTCGGGCAAGCCGTTCGCGATATTGATGCGGCTGGGGCGGATATGATCCATATTGATGTGATGGACGGGCATTATGTGCCAAATCTCACGATTGGACCGGGCGTCGTGAAGGCCTTGCGTCCCCATACGAAAAAACCATTTGATGTGCATTTGATGATTTCTCCGACGGAAATTTTGGTGCCGATGTTTATCGATGCGGGCGCAGATTATATCACCGTGCATCCTGATGCCGGACCGCATCTGCACAGAACGCTGCAATCCATCCGCGCGGCGGGTGTGAAAGCCGGCATTGTGCTAAATCCGGGTGCCCCGGTGGAGCAGGTCGATCCTGTCATTGATCTCTGCGATCAGATCATGATCATGAGCGTCAATCCAGGCTATGGCGGTCAGTCATTTATTCCCTCGCAACTCGAGAAAATTGCGGCTGTGCGCGCAAAAATTGATGCGCATATGGCAGCCGGCGGCCAAGATATTTTGTTGCAAGTGGACGGCGGCGTGAACCCCAATACGGCGCAAGACTGTATTGCGGCTGGCGCGACCTCTCTGGTCGCGGGGTCGGCTGTGTTTAAGGGCGCTGGCACTTACGCTGAAAATATTGCGGCTCTGCGCGGCAAACCCGCTGCACAGGCCGCATAACCACTCCCATGGCCAAATCGCGCCACCCTTCCGGCCAATCGCGCATATCCTTGCCGGTGACGGCCTGTCTCGCTGTAACCCAGCGTTTGAAGGGGCTGTTGCCTGGGCGGCCAACCGCCAAACTCCCGAGCCGCACTCCGGGGCCGTTTCATCCTGCACAATCCGGTTTAAAGCTGGGCGATGCGAAAAAATCAGCTGATTTACTGGCTGGTCGGTTTCTTTTCGCGGGACAAATATTAGACGTCGGACCTTGGACGACGGCCTCGCCGTCCCGCCGATTTGCCGGATGGCTACATGAATTTGACTGGCTGCATGATCTTTTGGCCGTTGACAGCGACGCGCAACAAGCCAAGGCGCGGGCCTATGTCGATGGCTGGATAGACACTTATGGGCGCGGCAATGAATTTGTTTCAGATCCCGCGCGCCTGGCCCGCCGATTATTTAATTGGCTGGCGCTCTGGTCACCGGCCCTATCCGCTTCGGGGTCGGAAGATTCCGATATGGATGTTGGCGGAGGCTCTCGTGTGCTCGAGCGCCGCCGCGACAGCGTGTTACGGCAGCTCACGATCTTGCGCGGATCGCTAAAATCTTTGCCGCCCGGATTACCCCGCATCACAGCAGGCTGCGCGCTAGCGCTGGGCGGCGCGCGACTGTCCGATGGAAAGACCCAATTTTTGGAACGTGGCTTGGATTTTCTGGACGACGAACTTTTGCTGCAAATTCTGCCGGACGGCGGACATATCAGCCGCTCGCCCGAAACCACGGCCGTCGCGCTCAGGCAGCTTTTGACATTGGATACGCTACTCGCCGATCGGGGTTTAGAGGGCTCTCGCGAGCTTTCGCGCGCCATTGACCGTCTCGCGCCCATGGTTGCGTTTTTTAGGCGCTCCGGCGGGGAGCTCGCACCCTTCCACGGCGGCGGTGAAATTCAGGGCGCTGATATTGCAGAGCTGTTACGCGTGGCCCCCGGCGAGGCCAAGGCCTTTGGATATGGCCCGCATGTCGGGTTTCAGCGCTTAGAGTCGAACGGGACCGTCGCATTGATGGATACGGGCGAAGCCCCGCCGCGTCCCTTTGATTTAAAAACCCATTTAGCGCCTCTTGCGCTCGATCTCTCCACCGCTGAGGGGCCAATGATCACGGGCTGCGGGTTTAACGGCGAGCAACCCGATAATTGGGCGCGCCCCATTCGGGCCGCAGCGGCGCATTCGACTTTGATCTTGGATGGCCGTTCGCCCGGACGGCTCCTCTCAACGGCCTGGAAACGCCAAACGTTGGGGGATGCCGTGGAGCGCGTCGCCGGCCCAGTGAAAGCGACCCGAAAAGAACAAAACAGCGGCATATGGCTGGAAAGCCACCACGAGGGATATATCAGCGACTATGGCTTGTCCCACCGAAGGCGTATTTTTATGCCCCGGGATGGCCATGATGTGCGCGGCGAAGACAGCTTGTTTGCCCCTGTCGGCTCCGTTCCCATTCGCCGGGACCAAGTGCCTTTTTCTATTCGATTCCATGTTCATCCGAAAGTCAGAATTAGTCTGTCACAGGATAAATCTTCCGCGCTGTTGGTTGTCAACGGCAAAGCCGGATGGCGATTTAGGACGGATGGAGGACAGGTGGCTTTGGAAGATTCTGTCTATCTTGCGCTTGGCGCGGCCCCGGTCAAAACGCAGCAGCTCGTGATATATGGGCAGGCCTTTTGTGACGGTGACGGCGAAAGCCGCTCCAACCGTGTGCGCTGGTCTTTCCGAAAATTAAAACCCGCCGAGGATAAAACGCAGACAAAGCCTGTCCAAACTGATATAGAGACCGTGTGATGGGTTGGGCGAATAAATCTACATTTAAAATGGGTCGAAGTTTCCGCCTGATTGGAATGGACGTGTTGTTTGCGTTCGCCTCTATGATGATGGTCATTCGCTGGCGCTATGATTTTTTGAACGAACCCTTGCGCGGGAATATTGATCATAAAGCGGCCTATATCGCCGCTGCAGCGACTTTGATTACATGGGTTTTACTCCGGCAAGACCGCGCGATTTGGCGCTTTACAACGCTGGATGATTTTCGGCGGATCAGCGCGGGTATCGCTGCGGTGGCCCTTTTGGTTCCCTTGGTTCTCTATTTCTTCTTTGATCGCGGCGTGAATTTTCCGCGGTCCGCACCGCCGCTTTTTGCTGCCATGTTCTTCGGGCTGATTATCGTCTCCCGGCTTCTCTCGATGTTGTTGCAGAACGGTGACTTCCGCGCTTTGTTCCGCGCCCGTTCGACCTATGGGCAAGACGCTTTGTTGATTGGCCCTGCGCCGCATTTATATAATTATCTCATGGAACGCGCGCGCAAAAGCGGGGCGGGCACAAAACAGCATATGGGCTTCAACCCCGTTGGCCTCATTGAGACGTCCGGCTTGTATGAAGGGCGCACCATTCGCTCTGTGCCTGTGCTGGGCGGACAGGATAATTTGCGCGAGATTTATTTGAAGACGACCGGGCGGCAAGACAAACCGCTTCAGATAATTGCGGTGGACCCGACGCCCGATCGCCGCGTGACAGCGAATTTGGTCAAGATGGCCGCAGAGCTTGGCGCGCCGCTGTCTCGCCGAACCAATGATCCGAACCAAGGGCTGTCAACATTTGAAGCGGCCGATTTGATTGGGCGTGAAATGCGCGTGCTCGATCTCGCGCCGGTCAAAGACATGTTTGCGGGCCGCAGAGTGCTTGTCACCGGGGCGGGCGGGTCTATCGGCTCGGAGCTGTCCAAACAGATCGCGCAGCTCAACCCTGCTAAACTCATCCTCGTCGATCATTCCGAGTTTCATCTTTACAAACTCGAAAAAATGATGGCTCCCTTTAAAAAATATGATGATACAAAATGCTGGAAAACCTTCATTGGCGACATCAGAAATGCGCCGCGTATGCGCGAGATTTTTGCGGTGGAGCGTCCGGAAATTGTCCTCCATGCTGCTGCGCTGAAACATGTTCCGCTCGGTCAGAAAAACCCGCTGGAAGTTTTGCGCACCAATGTCATGGGGTCATCTAATGTCCTCGATATGTGCGTCGCATTTGACGTCGAGCATTTTATTCTGATCTCAACCGATAAAGCGGTGGCCCCCGTTAATATGATGGGTGCGTCAAAGCGGATTGTCGAAATGATGACCTTGGCCCGCCAAGCCGAAAACCCCGGGCTGCAAGCCTCTTGCGTGCGCTTTGGCAATGTCCTCGCCTCCAATGGGTCAGTGGTAAATCTGTTTGAGGAACAAATCGCGATGGGCGGGCCAGTGACGGTCACCCACCGCGAGGTCGACCGCTATTTCATGATGCTCGAAGAAGCCGCCGCCCTTGTCTTGCAATCTGCGGCCCTCGGCGCGCATCGCCGCGAGACGTCCGAGACCGGACATGATGCCTCGGGCTGTATTTATGTGCTGGAAATGGGCGAGCCCGTGAATATTGGCCGCCTCGCGCGTCAGCTCATCCGCCTGCGCGGCAAGGTGCCTGATGTCGATATTGAGGTCCGCTATACGGGCCTGCGTCCGGGCGAAAAACTCACAGAAGTTCTGTCCTATGAAGACGAAGATTTGGCCCCGACCCGTGTGGACGGTATTCAGCTTTATAATCGTTCCGTCCTCGATCCCGCCTCTGTGTTGAACCGGACGAAAGCCCTGATTAAGGCGCTAAATACACGCGACCGCGCCGCTATCCGAAAAACGATAGCGCAACTTGTTCCCGTCTATGACCCGGCTAATGTGTTGGACGAGCCGGAGTTGGCTATCGTTCCAAATATTGCGGATGTGGATGATGTGGCGAATGATGTAGATGGCGGCACGGGAACCAACGGGTAGCGCTGACCTTAGGCTGCTCGCCCCAGTCTATTATGTTCCTGTGGATATGTGTGGACCGGAAATGCCCCGAGTAGAAATGCGCCTCATGCCGTGATAGGCGGCAGATAATCTCCTCCATGTCTCACAGGACTTTCCGTCATGCCTGCACCCAATCCTGATCTTCCTGCATTTGATCCGGCGCGCCTCGCCCCTGTCAAACGGGCCTTGATTTCAGTCTCAGATAAATCCCGCCTCATCGACCAAGCCAAAGCCCTGCATGAGCGGGGCGTGAAGCTTGTCTCGACGGGCGGGACGCACCGCGCAATTGCCGCCGCAGGCATTCCTGTCAAAGATGTTAGCGAGCTGACGAATTTTCCGGAAATGATGGATGGCCGGGTCAAGACCTTGCACCCCATGGTTCACGGGGGGCTTCTTGGTGATCGTGATCTCGCCTCCCATAAAGACGCCATGCATGACCACGGCATTCTCTCTATCGACTTGCTGATCGTCAATCTCTACCCGTTTGAACAGGCGGTAGCCTCCGGCGGAAGCTATGAAATGTGTGTCGAAAATATCGACATTGGCGGCCCTGCTATGATCCGTGCCGCCGCGAAAAATCATGCCCATGTCGCGGTCTGCACAGACGCGGAAGATGTTGACGCCGTGCTGGCGGATATGGATGCGAATAGCGGACAAACCTCGGGCACATTACGCCGCGCTATGGCCGCAAAAACCTATGCGCGTTCCGCCGCCTATGACGCGGCGATTGCGAATTATTTCGCGGATATTGTGGGCGGCACGCCGTCCTATCGCGCGCAAGGCGGGTCTCTGAAACAAGAGCTCCGCTACGGCGAAAACCCGCATCAAACGGCGGCGTTTTACTCCGACGGCTCCAATCGCCCCGGCGTGTCCACCGCCACACAACTCCAAGGCAAAGCGCTGTCTTATAATAACATCAATGATACGGACGCGGCTTTTGAGCTTGTCGCGGAATTTGGCCGCAATTGCGAAGGCGCAAAACCGGCTGTGGCGATTATTAAACACGCGAACCCTTGCGGTGTCGCTGTCGCGGATAGCTTTATCGACGCTTATAAATCCGCCCTCGCCTGTGACCCGGTCTCCGCTTTTGGCGGCATTGTCGCGCTAAACGGACGGCTGGATAAAGAGACGGCCACGGCGATTTTGAAAGTCTTCACCGAAGTCGTGATTGCGCCCTCTGCCGATGACGATGCGATTGCCCTATTTGCGAAGAAGAAAAATCTGCGCCTTTTAATTGTCGGTGATTTGCCCGACCCGAACGCCCCGTCCATGACCCAACGAAATGTCGCGGGCGGTATCTTGGTGCAGAACCGAGACAATGGTTCGGTCGCGGATGAGGACCTGAAAGTCGTTACCAAACGCGCGCCGACGGATGCGGAGATGGCAGACCTGCGCATGGCGTGGAAAGTCGCCAAACACGTTAAATCCAACGCGATTATTTATGTCAAAGACGGCGCAACGGCGGGCATTGGCGCAGGCCAAATGAGCCGGATTGATAGCGCCCGGATCGCCGCCCGCAAAGCCGAAGACGCGCAATCCGCTGCGGGGTGGACCGAGCCCAAAACAAAGGGATGCGCCTGCGCCAGCGACGCCTTCTTCCCCTTCGCCGACGGCATGCTCGCCGCCGCCTCCGCAGGCGCCAGCTGCGTGATACAGCCGGGCGGAAGTATTCGCGATGATGAAGTGATTGCCGCCGCCGATGAGCAGGGCTTAGCGATGGTGTTCACCGGGATGCGGCATTTCCGTCATTAGGGATTTACCAATTCGGTAAAGTCATGACTAACTCAGCCATCATTTCCTCGGTCGGACGATATCCTGGCAGAATGTCTTCAAAAAATTCGTGATAAAGCGAGAGGCCTTTTTTTGAGTAAAGATAGCCAAGCTTAAAGTCTTGAAAATATTTTATTTGCATTTGAATTCTTATAATGCGCCCTGATTTCCTATGATGGCCTATAGCTATCACGGTCTGACAGCTCCCGCGATGGGCTCCAATAATATAAACCTTCGCATTTGCTTTGAAATGCTTGCTTCCAGAGCGAAGGTCTTTCGCTTCTCCCCATTCGACTTCGGGTTTAATCTTAGCAATAACGACGGGAACCGAGTTTGGAAAGACTGTCATTGCTGGACTTAACTAGAAATTTGATCCGCTGTCATCTCGAAACGTTACAACGGGCTCGGCGCATTCAAGACAGGTAAATAATGGTCTGCGAGATTTTTCATGTCCTCAGTTACTATAC
>CAZSKH010000100.1:0-8277 GCA_964607395.1 uncultured Algimonas sp. | reverse complement strand
GTAATCGACTCACTGGGTCGATTACGGACGTTGCGCGTCTTCCAGAATCCGGCGTTTGATTTGCGCGAGGGTGAAGCCGATGGATTTTCGTTTGAACAACACCTTATCAACGGCGGCGAGCTCATAGCGATAGGCGGCTTCATGGGTCTTCATCAAATCCCGATGTAAAGACCGGATCATAATCATATGTCCGCCGCGAATAAGCACGAAGTAAAACGCAAAGAAGCCGACAATCGTCGCATTATTATCACGGAAACCCGGGACGTCGGAAATCGCCGAGAACATGTAGAGAAACACAAGCAGCACCAGCATGGTCGGCAGCACAATCCGTTGCAGCCAAACGCGCAGGCACAAATGTTTCGCGATGAGGGTTTCGGGTGTCATCTCAGATTTCCTTACGGCTAAAAAGGTAATTTGGATATGAGGCAATTTGGCGGGCTATACTGTAGCTTAAGCCTTGACGATAGGAGGCGGGACTGAAAAGAGCCGCGCGAGTTTAAAATTAAAGTTTCGGAGTCCCGCTATGGGTTTCAAATGCGGTATTGTTGGATTGCCTAATGTTGGCAAATCCACCCTGTTTAATGCGTTGACAAAGACCGCCAATGCGCAAGCGGCAAATTATCCTTTCTGCACGATTGAGCCGAATGTTGGCGATGTCGCCGTGCCAGAACAGCGTCTAGACACAATTGCAAAAATCGGCGGGTCGGCGCAAATTATCCCTGCGCGCATGAACTTCGTCGATATTGCGGGCCTCGTCAAAGGGGCGTCCCAAGGCGAAGGTATGGGCAATCAATTCCTCGCGAACATCCGCGAAACAGACGCCATCATCTATGTGCTGCGCTGTTTTGAGGACGAAGACATCACCCATGTTGACGGCCGCATCGACCCGATGAGTGATTTCGAAACGATAGAAACAGAGCTGATGCTCTCCGATTTAGAAAGCCTTGAGAAACGCAAGCCGGGTCTGGAGAAAAAGCTCAAGCAGAATGACAAAGACGCCATTCAGACGATGCGCTTGATCGAACTCGCCATTGCAGCTCTCGAAGACGGCAAACCTGCGCGGACGGTTGAGATTGATGAAGACGACAAAAAAGCTTGGAGAATGCTCCAGTTATTAACGTCTAAACCGGTCCTTTACGTCGCCAATGTCGATGAAGACAGCGCCGCGACGGGCAATGATTTCTCGGCCAAGGTTGTTGCCCACGCTGACAGCGAAGGCGCGCAAGCCGTAATTATCTCCGCACAAATCGAGTCCGAGATGGCCGTATTGGAAGATGAAGAACAAGCCGAATATCTTGACGCGATTGGCCTAACCGAGCCCGGCCTGAACCGCCTCATTCAAAAGGGCTATGCGCTGCTGGAGCTGCAAACCTATTTCACAGTTGGTCCAAAAGAAGCCCGCGCTTGGACCTTTCAAAGCGGATGGAAAGCCCCGCGCTGTGCGGGCGTCATCCACGGCGATTTCGAAAAAGGCTTCATCCGCGCAGAAACGACAGCTTATGAAGATTATGTCGCGAATAACGGCGAACAAGGCGCGAAAGAAGCTGGCAAGGTTCGCCAAGAGGGCAAAGATTATGTCGTCAAAGACGGCGATATTATGCTGTTCAAATTCAACGTCTGATTTGCGGAGTTTCGCGTTTATTCGAATTTAACGACTTTTGCGGAAACTCGCTCCTAAATAGTTGGAAGTCATATTCATGCGTAAAATTCTCGTCGCAGGCCTCTTCGCCGCACTCTCAACGCCCGCATTCGCCGTCGATTCCGGCGATGCGGCCTTTGAATTACTATCGCAATATACGGCAGAAAAGCAGCGCAAAAACTATATCAAGCTCCAATCTTCGATTGATATGTCGGACGCGATGGAAATTGACGCAAAGATTTCCGAAATCTACGGCATGCCCGAAATCAGCCGATCCGGCCTGAAAGTCTGGGAAGTTGAAAACACCAGCGGTTCTGGCGGAAAGCATACGACGATTATGTGCGGTCCGGATGCAGATGGCGGTATCTTCATCTCCGCTGACCGCCGCGGAAAAGCCCTGAACAAAGCCAAAAGAGGCCCAGAGAAAACCCGGGTCAGGAAACAAAAGGCCACCAAGCCCAAACATATGAAATCCAAGCCGATCTCAACGGAACGTGATTAGATCGAGGCCAAAGCTTTAAAACTTTCCTAACCTGAAATGGGTATAGCTATCGGTGAGGGCTTTGCTCTGAGTTGGGATGAATTGGGATGCGTGCATTAAGCAGTATATTTCAGGCTGTTTGGGTCTTGTGTTTCACGGCCTTGCCGACTTTCGCCTATGCGCAATCCTACACGAATACGGCTGTTGGAACGATTAACGACAACACTTTTTGCGCCGGCGGCACAAATGCCAATGGCAATGGCGTCGTCAATGATTTGGAACGGACCTTTGCCGTCAGCGGGTTGTCAGCGATCACCGACTTAAATGTCGGATTAGTCGCAACGCACACATGGCGTGGGGATATGGATGTCCGACTTGAATCGCCGTTGGGAACCGAAGTTCAGCTTATCGATCCCGACACCTCCGGCGCGGGCAATCAAGATAATTACAATATTGAACTCAGTGATGAAAATTTGGAAGATGTGAATACGGGCTCCCACGCGACAGTGAATGACACCGCCCCGCCCTATTACGAATTTTACGTCCGGCCGAATAACCCCCTTTCAGCCTTTGACGGCGAAGACCCTAACGGCACTTGGACCTTGAAGATTTGCGATGATTATACAGGTGAAAATGGACAGTTCATCAGAGGTGAGCTCAGCTTTGGGGGCTCGGGTGCGGACCTTTCGCTCTCTCTGACGGCCAACACCGAATTTCCAGCAGCAGGCGACACCGTCACACTCACACTGACAGCGCTTTCAGAAGGCCCGATGAATTCGACGCCGACAGCCCAGTTAAACCTCCCGGCAGGCGCGAATTTTGTCTCATCCTCGGGCGATGGCAGTTATAACAGCGGCACAGGCGTTTGGAGTATCGGAAGTGGCTTTGCGCCGGGCTCCCCGCGCTCGCGCACAATTGTCATCTCCCTTCCCGCATCCGGCAGTTTCCCGGTGAATGCCGAAATCCGGTCATCCAATCGTTCTGATTTCGACTCTACCCCAAACAATGGGGTTACGACAGAGGATGATTATTCGGCGCTCACATTAAACGTGCAGCCCTCAACCACTCCGCCAAACCTAAACTGTCCTGCCACCGATCAATTCGCGCTGCAATTTTCTGCCCCCGGATCGGCAAATGGTTGGACATCTGGCAGCCTCGCTGAGTCTTACACAGCCCTCAACCCTGTCACTTCATCAAATATAGATCTGGATTTTTTAGTGTCAGGGGATACGGGGTTTCTGGGCGCTGTCGGTGGCAATACTACGCCTGTTTCTCAAAACACCTACACTGGCGGCATCTCTCCCGCAGAGCATAGCATTGGCGTCGCAGCTGATTTCAACACAACCTCGCAATTTGTAACTATGGAAATGGACGTCGGAACACCGGACATAGGTGTAGAGGCCTTACAATTCACCATCTTTGACGTTGACCTCGGGGGATGGACAGACCGTATTCAAGTCAGAGGATTTCTGGACGGCGTCGCCGTAAGTCCTCTTTTGACGCCCAGCGCCCAAAACTATATTTCAGGAAATGAAGCCATCGGTCAGAACGGAAATGCTAACGCGACATCCGGTGCGGGCAATGTAACCGTAACATTCAATCAACCCGTTGATCGCGTTGAATGGGATTACGGAAATGATGCCAGCGCTGGGCCAAACCCAGCCTTTCAGATTATTGCAATGCACACAATCAATATGTGCGGACGCCGAAAAGCCGACCTGAACGCTACGAAAACCGTTGAGGTTTATGACCCTTCAAATCTGGGTCTATATATGACCCCCGGGAATGAAGTGCTCTATAAAATCATCGTCACCAATTCCGCAGCGGCGACGGCCTCCGCAGATGATGTCGATATCTCAGATACGCTGCCTGGGAATCTAAAATTTGTATCAGCGTCGACAACGGGGTTTACAGGCGGGGCGTTCGGAACGCCTCCCTTGCCAGCAGCAAATACGGATTGCGGGGCGACCCCCTGTGTTGTGCGGTTCTCCGGCGGGGATGTCCCTGCAAATACCACGGCTGAAATTATGGTTCGCGCAATTATCAAATAGGCGAAAGCCGTTAAGCGTTAACGGCGTCCGTTTCCGGCAAAATGTGGGTTTCGGAGAACGCAAGCGCTTCCCACTCCAAAAAGTGCTCATCCGTCATCAACTCAGAAATATAAACGTCTGATCGCGTTGAGCGCGGCAATCCATAGCTTTCAAACCGCGTGGCAACGGGCAGGTAAAAAGCATCTGCAATTGTCCAATCCTTAAAGAGAAATGGCCCGTCATGGCGACCAAGTAAACCATCCCACATCGCGGAAATCTCTGCGGCTTCTTTCAAGCAATCAACAGGCATCGGGCCTTGCGTGCGGCGGCGCAGGTTCATGGGGGCCTCACGGCGAATGGCTTCAAATCCCGCATGCATTTTCTCCACGACCGATTTCGCTTCGGCCCAAAGCGCTTCATCTTTAGGCCACAGGTTAGGCACCGCTTTTGCGCAAAATTCGGCAATCGCGAGACTGTCGGGAATGACCGACCCATTGACGTCCAACACCGGAACCGTTCCGGCGTCACTGACTTTCAGCAAGGCTTGTTTATAACCGGGCACATCCAGATCTATCATAACTGATTGAAACGGTAATTCGGTTTTGCGTAAAATCTGCCATGCCCGCAAAGACCAAGACGAGTAATTATAATTCCCGATATAAAGCGTCAAATTAGCCATTAGTAACCCATGAGTTTGAGTGCAGCGAGGAGTTGCGGCTTTTCGGTGGAAAACCCCGAGCGGATCCAGAGTGCTTCGAGCGCTTTCAAAGCCTTCCCCATTCCGGGGCCTTTCGGTACGCCGGCTTCCGCAAGATCTTTGCCTGTGACCGGAAATGTTGGCGCTTGCCACCCCAATGCAAGGTCGGCCAGCACCATCCAGCGCGAGGATTGGATAGCATCCGTCTCCCCCGCAGCCCGCAAACGCGTGCGGTCGAAAATGACCGATTTGCCTGATCTGTAGATTGCGGCTAGTCGGTCTCGCTCATGCATATCGGTGGAGAGCTGTGCACTGTCATCCGCCCAACCACGCAAACGCGCCGTCTCTGATTTGCTCATCTTCAACCGTTTCGTCAGCAGCGCCATTTGCAGAGGCTCGCGCGCGCTCATCGCCATAAGACGCAAGAGCGGGTCTGGGTCAATATTCTCTCGGGCCTCGAGTTTCACTAAGGCTTCAAGACCGTCAACATTATTGGCTTCTGGAAAGACCGTTTCCAGAATACCGTTGGTCAGCATGATATGGCACGCCCGCACAGGACTACGCGCAGACAGTATCTTTTTCATCTCCATCCAAACGCGTTCGGCAGAGAGTTTCTTGATGCCCGATTGATTTTCACGGCAGGCCTTTAAGGACGCCGCATCGACTTTCTCTTGCCCGCCATACCACGCCAAAAACCGAAAGAATCGCAGGATGCGTAAGTAATCCTCGCGAACGCGCAGGTCCGCATCGCCAACAAAACGAAATTTGCGCGCTTTAAGATCGCCCAACCCCTGCCCTGTTGGATCAAAGACCTGTCCCGATAAATCTGCATAAAGCGCGTTGATGGTGAGGTCACGACGCTGCGCATCCTCGGCCCAATCTGTTGTATAGGCAACAGTCGCGCGGCGGCCATCTGTTTCAACATCGCGGCGAAGGCTGGTGATTTCATAGGGTGTGCCGTCAATGACGGCCGTGACAGTTCCGTGATCAATACCGGTTGGAACATGGCGAATTTCGGCGGCGGTTAATGCTTTGACGACCGCGCTCGGTTCTAATTGGCAGGCCAAATCAATATCGCCGACGGGCTTGTCCCATAAGGCATTTCTAACGCAACCGCCAACAAACCGCAGGCTATCGTCGGGCAAGGCACCGAATAGCGCCAGAACGCCGTCGCTCTGCATCCACGGAAATTGTTGAGGCGTGAGGTTCATAAACGCGTCATAACTTACAGCCCCAGCGCGTCCATCGTTTTACGTCCAAATTCCAGATATTGTTCAGGAAAAGGATCAATCTCTTTCCCAGTTTCAATACTCTTTAGCGTCAACCAATTTCGGCCATTGGTCGGCTCGGACGGAATGGGATGAAATTGCGAGAATGCGAGTGCTTCGGCCGCGTCGACAAATACCCATCCATTAGCCTTAAGCGCCAGCAGAACATCCTTCAAAAAATGCCCATTCAAGACGTTATGATGCATGAGGGTTAAATGCGGAAGCGATGTGAACCCCAAAGCCTGCGCAACTTGATCCCAATGATTGGACAGCGTGACGCACATTTCCACATAATAATCACGATATGGCGCGATATCCGTATTCGGATCGGATTGTAATGCGGCTTCCATCCGGCTGGTCGTGTACCAATCCACGCTGTCCATTGTCACAGGCGCGTTGCGTAAGTCTAAGCCTGCGACGCCATTAAAGAGATCAACTTGTTGAGCCCTATCGCGCCCATCGTCTAGAAATGGGAAGCGGAAATAATCGGAGGTTCCGGGAATCCCGTCCAAATAGTCTTGGTTTTTCTTGATATCCGCCAGATAAGCGGCGCTCTCCATCTCATTCGCGTGCGAGTGTGTCCAAGTGTGATTGGCAATCACATGACCTCTATCAAGCCAAGCCTGAACAACCTCTTGCCCCCATTCAGAGTCGACAAAGCTACCCGTGACAAACCCAGCCGCTTTGTGACCCACCGCATCAAAGGCCTCCAAAATATTCTCATGACGCGCTTCCGGGCTTAGCCCGATATCAAAGCCTAAATTGAAATCATCCATCGTGATCGTCATGCGCTTTTGATGCTGTTTATGACGGGGATTAGGGCCATCGTCTCCGCACGCCGCGAGCGCGGTCAGCCCTGCCAAAAATATCCGCCTGTCCATCATGTCTCAAACCCCCTCTGCCACAGACGATAAATTGTCATCGCCGTCATCCCCCAAATATTTCGGTGCCGGCCGTCGGCCTCTTCATATGGCATGTCGAATAACACGTGATCTTGCCCGTCGAAAAACACCTCGCGGCGTTTATGGTTATCGGGATTCATCAAAAAGTTAAACGGAACTTCGAACGCACTCTCCACTTCCCGAGGGTCTGGCGTGATTTCAGCGGTCGAGGACACAATGCCGACGAAAGGCGTAATGCGATACTCACTGACTGCGTTGAAACTCGGCAGTCGCCCCAGAAGCTCTATATCCTCCGCCCCAACACCAATTTCTTCTTCGGTCTCACGCAAAGCCGTTTGGGCAATCGACTCTCCCACTTCGGCCTTACCGCCTGGAAAGGCGATTTGTCCTGCATGCGACGGCATCGTTTCAGGGCGCTGCGTTAGAATAACCTGCCAGTCATCCCGCATCACCAGCGGAAATAAAACAGCCGCCTTTCTCTGTCCGTTGCGTTTCACCTGATCGGCTCCATCGGAGATTTTCAATGGCAAAAGCGCGTTACGGACTTTATCTAAAGTGGCGTCAGACCTCATGCGACCCCGCAGGCCCCAATGGATAAAACGCGCCGCTCGCCCAAACGCCAAGCTGCGTTCCCTCCGGCGTTTCGCGCTCAACCGCTAAATCGACCAATTCATAAAACACAGGACGAGACAAAGACGCTTCAAGCCGACCCCAAACCCCGACATAAGGATCAGGCTCGCCCGTTTCCGGGTCCGTTTCAACGCGGATCGGGGTCGCCTCACTTACCTCAATCACATCATCCATATTCGTCGTAAAAAACAACCGCTGATCCTGTCCCACACCTTTGGCATCCATCCGCACGGCAATAAAATGCGCGCGCTCAACTGTTATCGTCAATTTTTCGGCGGGCGTGACGAGGTAGGTTTGCCCGTCTTCATCTTTCCGCAGCACGGAGGCGAAGAGATTAACCAGCGGTTTTCGGGTAATTCGCGTCCCTTCATGCCACCAAGATCCATCAGATTTGATGACAATATCGATTTCACCGCAATGTTCCGGGTTCCAACGCTCAACCGGACGGCGGTCATCCGACGTATCAGCGAGCGCTTTCATCAAATCTTCGAGAGAAAACTGCGACTTACTGCCATTTAAGGTGTTTGGGGTGGACAATGGTTTTATCAGCTTTCATTCCGAGGGTTCAACGAGTCTCTCTCCAATACTATCCATAGGCCATGATTTCGATGCAAGATATTCCCGCGAACA
>CAZSKH010000099.1:0-8357 GCA_964607395.1 uncultured Algimonas sp. | reverse complement strand
GACGCTTTGTCCATTTCGCCAGCAACTTCTTCGAACTTGGCGTTGACTTTGTCGCCAACAGCAGTCGCGCCGACAATCATGCCAACAGCGATAAGAGCTGCAATCAGACCATATTCAATAGCTGTCGCACCAGATTCGTCTTCGATGAAGCGTGTAAAAAGATTTTGCATAACATTACTCCCACGTATGCGTTAGTTTACTCAGAGAGGATAATCCCTCGTTCAGGGACATCCCTGATGAAACTGGGTATAGGGAATAGGGATTACTGTGCGGTTGAGAGACAAGGTAAAATAAGGGTAAAATTTAAATTGCGTCATTCGTACCAAAAAAAGCGCCAAACCCCGCAGAAAACTCATATCCTCGCAAGAAAGGGTCCATACTCTATATATGTAAACGCCGCCTAAAGCGCTGACAGGGGTCAAAACGTAAACCCTTCATTCACCACATTGTTCTAAGCCCAAGGTTAAATAATCCCTTGCGGAGCCTTCGACAATGCGTTTTTTAAAATCCTTGCCTCTTTTCATCGGCCTTGGCGTGATCGCTGTCAGTGCCGCTACGCCGGCCCAAGCGGGCAACACGCAAAACTATACGGTGGAGCTTAATAAAACTGAGATCGTTCGCCTGCCCGGCGCTGCCTCCTCGATTGTCGTCGGAAATCCGAAAATTGCCGATGTCACGGTGCAATCCAGTGATCTGATATTTGTGGTAGGCCGGGGATATGGTGAAACCAACCTGATTGTTCTGGACGCCGGAGGCAATACCATGATGAATGCCAATTTACAGGTTGTGAATACGCTGCCCCGAAATGGCGTGAGACTTTATAATGGCGGCGCGCGCGAGACCTATTCTTGTATCCCGTTCTGTGGACCCTCCCCTGTTTTGGGCGATCAGGGCGATTTTATTGCCGACAACACATCTAGTGAAGAGAATTTGAGGTCTTTCCCGGCGTTCAACGCAGCCCCTACATCGCAAGGCCGCACGCCAGCTGGCGACGTCGCCGCACCGCAATCAAGTAATCCCATAAATGACCGGATTTCTCGCGACCCGCGCTAGATTTCGCGGCGTTTCTCTTAACGCTTTATTAACTTGGTTCTTTGCGCCTTTGTTAACGTCCAAGCCCTAATATCCTGCTCAAACTGTCTATTGGTCCGTCCGATCCATTTCCGTGGCGCGCGACGGATAGGCTGCAAGGCGGAGTGGGATTAAAGATGTTTTTTTCAGATCATAACATGCAACGGGCTGAACGCGCCGCTTTGCGTTTGACCAGACGCTTCCAGAAAGAGGAAGACGGAGCCACTGCGGTAGAGTTCGCTTTTGTCGCTCTCCCATTTTTCGCGCTGCTCTTTGGTATTATGGAGCTCGCCATCGTATTTTTCGTCAATTCTGCTTTGGTTCATTCCACAGCAGAAGCCGGGCGCCTTATCCGTGTCGGGAATTTCCAAGCCTGCGGCGGTGTTGATGAGTTCAAGGCTCTCGTTTGCGGGAATATGAAAGGCATGGCCGATTGCTGGAAAAACGTCCGGATAGATGTCGTCGAAGGCGATAGTTTCAAAACAATCGCTTTGCCCGCCATCCCGCCCGTGCAACCCCGCGATGATACGAAATCCGGAGACGACGCCGTTCCGCAAACGCCCAACGGAAATTATAGTGCCAATACGGCTGGTGACACGATGGTTGTTCGGGCCGTGCTACATTATCGTTTGGCCCTTCCCCCCCTGCTGACACGTTTGGAAAATCCGGTGGGGTCCGGTGCTAGGACCATGGTCGCAACAACTGCATTTCGTAACGAACCATTCCCAACCGGGGGAACATGCGACCCCGATACGCGTGCAAAAATTACAGCGGGTACACCGTCATGAAGCTAAGATCTGTGAAATCGACGTTAAAATCTTCCGTGCGCCGCGCGGGCCAAACTCTGTCGCCCCGCCGATTATCTCGACGTTACCGCGACGATGAGCGCGGCATTGCAGCCATTGAATTTGCCATCATTGCCCCAATTATGATCGGGATGTATTTTGGCCTGGCTGAAATTGCGTCCGCCATCAGCGTGGATCGTAGAATTTCCCACGGCACAAATGTCGCGGGCGATCTCGCCACGCAACAGCCTGATTTGAAGGACGGTGATATAGAAGAAGTTATCGCCGCCGCTGTGCGCGTTATGGGCGTCTCGGATGTCGGTCAGATTTCGATTGATATGGAAAGCTTCATTTTGCCCGCGAAAGGTCAGCCGCCGGAGTCGCGCGGCCGAATTCAGCTCAATAGCAGCGTTGGAAATTTCTCTAAATTTGACGCCTCAACTTTGGATGAGAAACTTCTGAATTCTAAATCAGGCGTCGTTGTCACACGCGTTCGGTATAAATACACACCTTTGCAGCTCCGTTTTTTCGACTCAACCATAACATTGGAAGAGACGTTTCTTCTGAAACCTCGTCGGTCTGATGCTGTTAATTTTCAAGATGGCGCGGGCAGTAAGATCGATTGCACTGCCACAAGTTACGCGAATGTGACCTGCACAGCCGCCTAGCTCTAGGTTCAGGACCTAAGCTGTAAGATATTTATTCCGGAGTCGGTCCATGTCGGCTTCGCTGACACCAATCGAGTCCGTTACATAGTTTTCGACCTGGCCGGCGCTGTCCATCATTCCGTCTAGCGCGGCATCTAAAAATTCCGGCGTAACACCGAACATAGGCCATATCGCCTCCGCATCTATTTGCCGTCCATAGCGCTTGGTGAACATCTCAGCCGCAGGTTTGATAATTTTGTCAATATCGACAGCCTCCAATGTCATCATGTAATCGGCCAAGATATCCTCACGCGAAACACCCAAAATCGCTTGGATGAGAGCGCAAAGCGTGCCGGTCCGGTCTTTTCCGGCAGCGCAATGGATGAGCACACCCGCAGCGTCATCTGCCTCGGAATTTGCCATAAACCGTAAGGTATCAGCGAAAATAGCTTGGAATCCCGGGTCATGAGGTCGCGCGGTATAGGACGTCATCATATATCCATGGGCATCTTCCGCAGAATATAATTCATGCTCCAGAAAGGCCTCATGGGGTGCGACTTTGGCGGCTTTCGTTTCAACAGCATCCGGATATTCATGCACATGGGGAGCCGGGTCCGGAAAGCGCGAAGGCTGCTTCGCGCGTTCAGGGGCGTAACGTAGATCAACGATGAGATCGATGGCCAATCCGCCAATCGCGCTATGATCCGCGTCACTCAACGACGATAAATGCGCAGACCGAAACAGACGTCCAGCCTTCACTTTTCGTCCATTAAGGCCCGTATATCCACCAAAATCACGAAAGTTATAGATGCTTTGAAAGTCGTAATTTCGAGTTTCGAAAGGGAGAAGTGACATGATGTTTAAACTTTGCGCGCTGCAATCTGTGAGGCCTGATAATAAGCATACCTGTCAGGCCATAAAAAGACCCCGCCTCGTGTATTTTACATAACGCAAATTACACCAAGCGAGGTCTTCAATATTTAGACGCGGTCATCGGCCTAAGGGATTTACGGGAAATCCTATTCCGCAGCAGTTAGCGATGAGCTTTTGCGGAAATCTGCAAACTTATCCCAGACCCCTTCTTCGCCGTGCCAAGTACCTACGGTGGCGCCTTTAGCATATTCTGTCGCGCGCGCTTCAAAGAAGTTCGCATGCTCCACACCATTGGTGATCTCTGTCAGCCAAGGCAGCGGATGCTCCTCAATTCCGTAAACTTTAGGAAGGCCCAGCTGACCCAAACGCCAATCAGCAATATAGCGAATATATTGTTTGATATCCTCAGAGGTCATACCCTCCACTGGACCCATTTCAAAAGCGAGGTCGATGAATTTGTCTTCCAATTTCACAACCGTCTGACAGCAATCGATGATATCGTCAGCAACATCTTTGGTCAGTGCGCCCGTCTCAGCGGCAAATGTATGGAACAGCTTGATCATGCCTTCGCAATGCAGGCTCTCATCACGAATGGACCAGGTCACAATTTGTCCCATGCCTTTCATTTTATTGAGGCGCGGGAAATTCATCAACATCGCAAATGACGCAAAAAGCTGAAGCCCTTCGGTAAAGCCGCCAAACACAGCCATCGACGTCAGAATATCTTTTTCTGTCTCCACGCCGAATTTTCCGAGATAGTCGTGTTTGGCCGCCATCTCCTCATACTCCATAAATGCGGAGAACTCGCTGTCCGGCATACCGATGGTTTCGAGCAGCAGCGCATAGGCCGCAATATGGATGGTTTCCATATTAGAGAAGGACGCGAGCATCATGCGCACTTCTACCGGCTTAAACAAAGGCATGTAGTTTTCCATATAGTTCGCGCCAACTTCCACATCAGACTGGGTGAAGAAGCGGAATATTTGTGTCAGCAGGTTTTTCTCGACCTCTGTCAAATTGACGGACCAATCTTTCAGATCTTCCCCCAGAGGCACTTCTTCCGGCATCCAATGAACTTGCTGTTGCTTTTGCCAAAAATCATAGGCCCAAGGATAGCGGAACGGCTTATAGGAGGTTGACGGCAGCAGCAGCCCCGATGAGGATTTCTCAAAATTACCCATTTTACCCATGACAGACTCCCGTGATTCTATTTTCCGAGGCGGGTCTAAACCGCCGTGAACGCTTTGCAAAACCTTGAAATTGACCAGTTTTCGCATTTTAAGTCAGGCTCAAAACGCGACATATGCCGCTTTCCTCTGCTCGCACCACTACATCTAGTGGCCGTGGCCATGCAAGAGTAGAGTTGGGAATAGATGCATTGTGACGCAGCTCTCTCGCTTTTTGGACAGTTAATGGCATCTTTGACCAAACCGCACCGAACAGAGGCTCGGATAAAAATTAAATTGTCACAAATCCATAGGATAACTGTCAAAAACCTCTGTTAGCCGCTATCAACTTCCCGCTTGAGTGGTATAGGCAGGACGGAAGGGAACGCGTGTCAGAAACTGAAGGTATAAGCCCTGCCCTGTTCGTAGACATCGTGAACACGATTAATCGCGCGACCACGCTCGAGCAACTCTTCCAATCAACGATGGAAGCCTCTCCCATCACAATGGCAAGCTATCATCATTTCCCATCTGTGGGCGCGCTTGATCATAAAACCTTTGGCACATTTCATTCCTATAATATGCCGGAAGCGATTGAGGCGCATTACAGGACGTATAAAGCCTCTAAGCCCGACCCCGGACTTCTTGCGGTTTTTGCGAAGGGGAGATTTATGTGGTTATCGGACTTAATTGTCGAACCGAGTGTGGTCCAAGCTAATCATTCGGGAAGATACGAAGCCGCGAAAGCCATAATCGGGAACGCTTTGTGCATCCCTCTATTTGGACCAAATAACCGGCGCGGGTATATGTTAGCTGCCGGGGATTTCCTAGAAAAAGAAAGCTGCGAGTTCTTACCCTATCAGGTGCAATCCCTAGCCCTCATATTCCACTCCCGATTTTGTGTGTTGATTCAGAATATTCAAAGACAGATTAAATTAACACCCAGAGAAATAGAGGTTATAGAACTCCTGACGTATGGAAAAACAAATAAAGACATTGCAGATATTTTGAACCTCTCCGTGAGCACTGTCGCAGGCTACGTAAAATCTATTTTCCTCAAATTGGAGGTGTCAGACCGTGTCAGCGCCTCTATGCGGGCTCAATCCATGAAAGTCGTATTTTAAAACCGCAGCAAAAGATTTCATATGAAACCCCTATTCAGTCTGGAGACTGGCAATCGGTTGTAACGCATGTAGCGTAAGGTTTCGATTGCGATCATGCAGCACCTGCCCTTCGAACAGGGTCTGATCCGCCAACCTAAACCGTATAATTTTAACCCATGTTTTATCTTCTGCCAAACCCGCAGGCAGATTAAGCGCTTTCTTTTTTTGATCCGAGCAATATTTGAGCAGGCACCCCTCAGGCCTAAAAACGGCTTCAACGGGACGGGCGTTTTCTTCTAAATGGGAAACCAAGAATGCCAAAACTGGCGCGTCCCATTGATCTAATTCGACCCCATCATATTTCCCGCCCGTTAGGCGTTTGGTTTCTTCATAAGCTGTTATGATCGGGACAACGATATTGAAGGCCGCATCAATATATCCGCACCGACCACCTCGCCATTGAAAATGCTCACCGTGATATTCTTTCTCCGGCAAGATATCGCAAACCATAGCGAGGTGTTTGTAAAAGGGGTTCGCCAGAACATACTCTGTCTGTTTGACGACATCGAGATTCGCATCAAAGAAAACGACCTTACCGTCCACATAACTAATCGCGACATCATTGCGGAAGGGTTGGCAATTATTATCATAGGGATAATTCGATATGCGGGCACGACCGTCTGGCGCAAGATAACCGAAACCACCGGACCCATCGGAGAGCCGGAACGTCAGGCACCATAATCCCTGCGGCTGCCATCCATAGCTGTGGCCATGATTGAAATCCTCAGGTCCGAAAAAGCGCATCGTCTCTTGGGAAATGTGCAACACGCCCTCCGCGTCGGGATGTCCGCAGGATGTCTGGTCTAGGAAGGCTTCAATCTCTGTCCATCCTGCAAAACCGGAACAATCAACGGTCACAGCTTTGTCTAGTTTTGGCGCAGGCTCAGAGCATCCACCAAAAGCAAATGCGAAACCTAGCATAAACCCGAAACGTAAAATCATGACCTATAGGCTATCACAGAGCTCCAACAGGTCAAAACTTTGCATGACCCTCGGTCACCGAAACGATTTTGAGCTGCTTTGATCTGCGATCTCCTATGCGAAATCGCCGCTATGCCCCTGCGCCTCCGCGTTCTATACCGCTCTTATGTTTACACGCCTGATGACATTTTTCCGCCTATTGCGGACCGGATGGGTTTTGATCCGTCATGACGCGCTGGTGCCTGCTGAATATGCTGGCTTGGTGCCTTGGCCTATTCGCATTATCGGGGCGATTAGCCGGATTTTCTCTTTTGGTAACCGCAAAGGCAATGCGGGCGAGCGGTTTGCGCGGGCGCTGCAAGACCTCGGCCCGGCCTATATTAAATTCGGGCAAATCCTCGCGACGCGCGGAGATATGTTTGACCCAGAGTTTGCGCGCGGGCTGTCCGTGTTGAAAGACAAAGTCCCACCCTTCCCGATGGACAAAGCGGAAAGCCTGATCGCTGCCGAATGGGGCGCGCCTTGGTCTAAACATTTGGCGTCCCTCTCCGAGCCCATTGCCGCCGCCTCCGTCGCGCAGGTCCATAAGGGCGTCTTGCACTCAGGCGAAACCGTCGCCGTAAAAGTCCTGCGGCCAAATATCCATATGCGCATGACCCGCGATATGGATACAATCGCCATGGTCGCAAATCTGGCCCATGGAGCGGTGCCAAGCCTGCGCCGCCTGCGCCCGAAAGATTTCGTGACGGAGGCCCGCCGCGCGGTCATGCTCGAGCTGGATCTGCGCCTCGAAGCCGCCGCGCAAAGCGAGCTCGCCGAAGTCGCAGAAGACACCGGCCTGTTCCGCGTGCCCGGGCTCTATTGGGATTTGGTCGGGAAGGATATTCTCGTCAGTGAATGGATTGACGGCACGGCGCTCTCTTCTGATGAAATTCTAGCACTACCCGAGGCCAAGAAGAACGAAATAGCGACCAAGGTCATCCAGTCCTTCCTCGCCTCTACATTTGAATATGGCGTCTTTCACGCGGATATGCATGAGGGCAATCTCATCATGGATGCGGATGGGCAATTGGTTCTGCTTGATTTCGGAATTTTGGGACGTCTTGGCGAAGAAGAAATTCGTTTTGAGATTGATACGCTCTACGGTTTTCTACAGCGCGATTATTATAAGATCGCGCAGGTTCATTTCGACATTGGCTATGTCCCACCCCATCACAGCGTTGAGGAATTTGCCTCGGCTCTGCGCGCGGTAGGAGAGCCGATTTTTGGCAAGCGCGCCGAAGATGTGTCTATGGCGAAAGTGCTGATGCAGCTGCTGGAGATCACAGACATTTTTGACATGGAATTACAGCCGCAGCTCATCCTGCTGCAAAAAACCATGATGCAGGCCGAAGGGGTCGCTCGCCGTCTCGACCCCGAATTTGATATGTGGGAAGCGTCGCGCCCTGTCGTGGAAAAAGCTGTGCGCCGCGAAGTCGGGCCGGAGCGTTATTTGAATGATTTCCTCGACGGGCTCGGCCGCACCCGCCGGACGCTGTCTATCTTGCCGGAAGCCACAGACAATATCGCCAAACTCGCCCAAGCCTGGGCCGACGGTGAAGTGGATCTCTCGCCGAACCGCACTGTCGCGGCAAAACCAAAAAAGCGCGAGGCCCTCCGCCCTATTGCTTATGCAGGGATAGGGGCTGCGATAGCCTTGGGGGCGAGTTGGGCTGCGGCGCAATTGTGAGA
>CAZSKH010000098.1:0-8375 GCA_964607395.1 uncultured Algimonas sp. | reverse complement strand
CTTTTTTCCGGCGCTCAATTGATTGACGCTTTGAACTCAAAAACAACTGAGGCTGAATAAAATGGC
Source organism: uncultured Algimonas sp. (assembly GCA_964607395.1). Taxonomy (GTDB): domain Bacteria; phylum Pseudomonadota; class Alphaproteobacteria; order Caulobacterales; family Maricaulaceae; genus Litorimonas. Next base: position 8,309 of record CAZSKH010000098.1, on the reverse strand, counting down.
ACTTCTTATTCTCCTTATCAGCCTGATGATCTTGCTCGCTATTCGCGTGCCGGTGGCTTTCTCGCTTCTCATTTCCTCAATGATCACCTTTGCTTTTCTTGGGCTAAACCCGCTCGTTGCGGTTCAACGCCTGTCTGCCGGGATTAATGTCTTTACATTGATGGCCATCCCGTTCTTCATTTTCGCAGGTGATCTCATGACCCAAACGGGCATTGCCGCCCGATTAATCAAAGTCGCAGAAAGCATGTTTGGCCGCGTCAGGGGCGGCCTCGGCCACGTCAATGTCGGCGCATCCATGATGTTTGGCGCGATTTCCGGATCTGCTGTCGCCAGTGTTTCCGCCATTGGTTCGACCATGATTCCGATCATGGAAGAAAAAGGCTATGACCGCAGCTTCTCAGTCAACGTGACCTGTTCCGCCGCGATCTTGGGCCTCATCATCCCGCCCAGCCATAATATGATTATTTACGCCGCCGCCAGCGGCGTCTCGATCTCTATTGGTGATTTGTTCATTGCGGGTATTCTGCCCGGTATATTATGCGGTCTCGCACTTATGCTGGTCGTGTCCATCATCGCCCGCAAAAAGGGATATCCCAAAGGGCTTTTCCCAGGCTTTAAAGCTCTGCTCATGTCCGCCGTCACCGCCATTCCCGGCCTGCTAACTGCGGTCATTATCGTTGTCGGTATTTTGGGCGGCGTGTTCACGCCAACAGAAAGTTCGGCTGTTGCTATCGTCTACACGCTTATCATCGGCGTTTTCTTCTACCGTTCACTCGGCCTAAAAGAGTTTAAAACGGCCGCCCTAAACTCTGCCAAAACAACAGCTTTGATTATGCTAATCATTGGCTCCGCTGCGGCATTTGGTTGGCTGCTGGCCCTACTCGAGGCGCCTCTGATGATGTCCAATCTCATTCTGGGACTATCAGAATCGCCATTCTTGATCCTCTTGATGGTTCTGTTCTGCTTGCTTGTTTTGGGGACGTTCATGGATATGGCTCCGCTCATCATTATCGTGACGCCGATCTTCCTGCCGGTCGTTCAAACCATTGGCGTCGACCCCGTGCATTTCGGCGTCATCATGATGCTCGCTCTGGGGATTGGGACGATTACGCCGCCGGTTGGAACCGTGTTGTTTGTTGGGTCTGCCGTGGGTAAAATCCGCATGGAAGATACGGTGAAATCCATGTGGCCATTCTATCTTGCGCTCATCACCTGCTTGCTGCTCGTCACCTATATTCCGGCGATCTCAATGGTGTTGGTGAACTAGCAAGGCCCAAATAAAACGGCCCGCTTACGATGAGTAAACGGGCCGTAAAAGGCGGAATCATTTGACCAGCGAAAGTGCCTCAGCGACGCTCGGCACCTGCCCCCTATCTTTATCGGGATAACCACCCACCATCGACAGGCAATGTGATGCCTTGCACATAGTCAGATGCGGCGGACGCCAAGAATACAATCGCGCCGCCCATATCGGATGGTTTGCCCCAGCGTCCGCTTGGAATACGGCCAAGGATTTCCGAATTGCGTTTTTCGTCAGCTTGCAAAGCCGCCGTATTATTTGTCGCAAAATAACCGGGGGCGATAGCGTTGACGTTGATGCCATGCGCAGCCCATTCATTCGCCAAGGCTTTCGTCAGCCCGCCAACAGCGCTCTTCGACGCCGTGTAGGACGGGACGCGAATACCCCCTTGGAAGGTCAGCATGGATGCGATGTTGATAATTTTTCCGGGCTTGCCTTCAGCTACGAGGTGCCGGGCGAATGCTTGGGAGAGAAAGAACAGCGTCCGCAAATTCACATCCATGACCGAATCCCATTCGGACGGGGTGAAATCTATGGCTTCATTGCGTTTGATAATCCCTGCGTTATTCACGAGAATATCCGCGCGGCCCAGTTTCGATACGGCCTCAGTGACAATATTCGCAACCGCATCTGCATTGCCCAGATCGGTAAGAATGGAGTGAGACTTCACACCAAATTTCTCAAGTTTCTCCAAAGTCTCCGTCGGTTCAGATCGCCCGACGAGCGCAATATTTGCGCCCGCCTCAGCCAATGCCAGAGCCATGCCTTGCCCAAGACCCGTATTTGCCCCCGTGACGAGAGCTGTTTTACCTGTGAGATCAAATGCAGTCATGAGATGGGATACTCCATTGGCAAAGGTCATGTTAACAGGACCCCCCGAAGGCGGACCTGCCGAAACGAGCCCGCGCGATTATTTACCTAAGACGCTCTTCACGTGGGAGATAATGGCTTCATCCGTGGCATTCGCAAAGAACAGCTCTTCGAACTTATCGCCGGCGATTGCCGCTTTCAGCAAATCCTGATCGACGGACTTCATCACGCTCAGCATATCTTTCGTCGCAGCCGCCTTCATATCGCTGAAGATATTCCGGTTTTTCGCCATGATTTCAGCGCGCTCTTTCGGGTATCCGACACCGCGCTCAACTTCAAAGAGCTTGCGATAGCAATCTTGCAAATTAAGCTCTGCCGCCCAGCCAAAGCCTTTAGCATATGGCATCGAGATCGCATTGCCGTCGTTAATTTGTCCGAACAAAAATGCGTCTGTTGGATCAATAACCAAGCCGCAAACAACGTTAGGCATCGTGTTTAGCGCTAGCATAGCGCCCATGCCTGTCCCGCATCCTGATACAACAAAATCGGCTGCACCTGAATTAATCAAAATGCCGGCCAATAAACCATTCATGACATAGGTAAGTTGTGCGTCATCATCCGCCGCATACATGCCGTAATGAGAAACTGTATGACCAGCGGGTTCTGCGACAGATTTAAGGGCGGTGTGGACAGTCGCGCTTTTCGCGGCCTGACTGTTTTCCATGATGAGGGCAATTTTCATTTTAGGCTCCTGAATTTACAATATCGATTTATGTTCAGGCTCTGAGCGCGGGTAGCGCGACTGAACATTTGGATATAAAATTGGTAGTTAGAATTGGTCTGTGAATACCCTTTCGCAAAACAATGTAAGTGTCAAAAGAAATCAAACTTTGATAAGCTCAATAAGCAGTCCAAGCTAAAATCCACAAATTGGTAATTCCAATTAGTATGTCTTTTAGGAATTGCCAGCCTCTGGTTTAGACAAAGATAGATACCCAGCTTGCTATCTACCGCTGGTTACGAATCGTCCTGCGGACTCGGGCCCTGAGCCATAGGCAAAAAAAGAGGGGCCGAAGCCCCTCTCTCAAATTCTCAATACTACCGCTTTCTTAGAATGCGTAGCGGGCACCAATTCTGATCCGGCGATCTCCGATAAAGCTTGTCCGGCCAAAGCGCTGACCCGTGGCATCAATTTGCTGTTCAGAGTTCGCCCTTTCATTCGTGATATTTGCAATTTGGCCACGAATTTGGAAATTCTCAGTGATGTCGTATTTAATCGAACCATCGAGATAACCTGTTGGCTGCTGGAAAATCGGGTTGCCCGACACAAAGTCGCGATACGAACCCAAATACTCCGAACGCCAGTTGTAGGCCAGACGCATCTCAAGCTTATCGTCCTGATAAATACCAATTAGGTTCACAGCATCCTCGGACAACCCTAAGAAGTTATCGACACCGAAGCGGAAAATGCGCTCAAAGCTGTCAGCTGTACCGTCACCATCTGCATCTACAATGCCCGCTGGCGGAGTAGCCTCAGCAGCAATGTATGTGTAATTAGCTTGGACGCCAAAGTTGCCAAAAACGCCAGGTAATTCGTCAAAGAAGTGCTGAACAGCAACTTCAATCCCGGTGAGCTGTGCTTCATCTTGGTTTACATCACCATTAAAGACGGTCGCGATTGTTTGGCCATCAAGTGAAACCGTATCTACAGTCTGTGATCCAAATACAATGTTATTCGTAATGTCTTTATGGAACACGTTGAAAGTGAATGAATTATTATCGCCGTAATAATGCTCAACTGAAAGGTCAAGATTTGTCGATTCAATCGGCTGTAGATTTGGATTGCCACCAAACAGCGTAATCTGCGTTGGTACAATATCCAAGATTTGTGGATTGTTTTGATCATTATTAGAATCAAATCTAAGATTTCCAACAGCCGTTTGAGCTTGATTTAATTGGTCAATTCTTGGCCGTGTAATTTGCCTACTGGCCGCCCCTCGAAGAAGCGTTTTATCAGTGATGTTCCACTTAACGTTCAGGGATGGGAGCCAATGCTCGTCTGTATTGAATTGCCCATCACGCACTTCGTCAGCTTGAGCCAAGAAAGCGACCGTTTCAGGTACAAAATTCAACAGTCTAAGGTCGTTCGCATTTGGTGGATCACCAGCTTGTAATTCCAAAGACCTTATATCGGCAAAATTCAAACCGCCTTCGCCGGAAACCTCCGCGCGAACATATCGTAAACCAATATTTCCTTCGAGGGACATACCATTGTCAAACTCTTGACCAAAATCCAAGCGTGAATAAAGATTGAGAGTTTTTTCAGTCACATTACTGATTGACCCACGGCCAGCGTAGTCCACCACGCCTGATGTGTCTCGCAGAGGTCTCCAGTCAGGATTCCGACCGTTAGCCGGATCAGTAATCAATGGCTCTCCCGCGATGAATGCAGAAAACGCATCATAGTCCCGTAACAAATCCCGTGAGGTGAAAAGGACGTTTGTGTTTGCCCCTTGAACAACTCCGCCTCTAAAGAAATCAGAGAATTCTACAGTATCACTGGTGCCCTCAGGCAAATCTGCATAGGGAAGATAACCGCCACCGGCCCAAGGCGGCGCGACCGCAGCCCAGTTGAGCCCGGCTTGTTGATTTGTTTGGGTACGATCAGCGTAACGAGCGCCAAATTTAACTGAATCAAACCATCCGTCACCGCCAAATTCATATTCAACATCACCGCGCACGGCGTACATATCGCCTTCGTTATCTTGGAATTCATCCGCGGCAAAAAGAAGGTATGAATTTTGGAGATTAGTCAAATCTCCATCACCCGATGTAGGCGTTCCAGATCGTGTGAAAGGATTACTCGCAACATCTGGAATGAGTGAGATTTCAGGGTTATCTAGATCCGCATTAACCGTAAAGTCTGAGAAGAAGCGCGTGCCACCCCATAGGCGTTGACGCGAAAAATCGGCAGTTGTTCTATGTGCATCAAGATTAACGTACAAACGATCAGTTGGACGCCATTTCAGGTTTAAGCTGAGGTCGTCTGTAGTTGATCTGTCGACTTGGTTAATAGCCAGGTTAGTAAAGTTTGCGCCGCGTGAGCCCGTCCAATCACGCAGACCATTCGAAATAATCCCAGTTTCGTAAAGACCCGTAACAGGACGCGTTACTTCGCAAGCTGGGTTAGCAGGTGTTGGATCATTTGACCCGTTACATTGAGCAATACCAGGCGAAGAAAACCCAGTCGTCGTCAAATCTGAAATATCATATATTCCGAAACTCTCTCCATCACCAAAATACTCGAGCGTTCTCTCATCACTATCCGTGTCATTTTCAATACGAGAATATTTACCCGTTAGCCTCAAGGTGCCTGAAGCATCTTGCCACTGACCTGCGAGATAATAGCTATCTCGCTTACGATTAACCTCATTTGTTCTTAGCTGGAAACCATTCGGAATAGCGATCGTCTCGCCAGTGTCCGCTGTAAATGGAATTATCTGACCGATTTGGAAACCGTGAAGTTCAGATTGAAGCTCTGATGAGGCAAAAGAGCCCAACAAGCCAAATTCACCAGCCCCCGTTTCCCAACGGTTACCCAAAAGAATACTTCCTTCAGGGCTCCACTCCTCACGAAGATCAGTGTAGGTAATATCTGCGTTGATGACGGCTAATAAACCTTGTTGGTCAAATGGTTCAAGAGTTCTCAAATTGATAGAGCCACCAATTCCGCCTTCAATCTGATCCGCAGTCGTGTTTTTATACACATCGACCGCTCCAATTAATTCAGGTGGGATTGTACCAAAATCAAGCGCTCGACCGCCATTTGCTGAAAACGCTTCGCGCCCATTAAACTCTGATCTGACGAGTGTTAAGCCACGGATAAGGTTGCCGCCGCCTTCTGGGGACGGGAAATCACCGCCATTGGCGCTGGAGATATCGAAACGTTGAGCAACAACGCCCGGGATACGTGAAAGCGCTTCAGCAACGGACAGATCCGGAAGTGAACCAACGTCCGATGCTGTGATCGAATCGACCGCTGTATCTGCGTCGCGTTTTAGATCGCGGGCTTCCTTCAAAGACTGACGAATACCGGTGACGACGATTTCGTCGTCCGCCACCTCTGTATCATCCACGTCCTGTGCGTAAGCCATTGGCGCAAAACCAAAGCCCGCGATGAGAGCGGTTGTTCCAAGCAATGAGAGTTTTCTCATTTTGCTCACAGCTGTGCCGGATTCTAATTTCATTGTAATTCCCCTCTGCCTGTTTCAAAGGCCATGGTTGTCGCGTGAGAGCTATTATCTGCCCTATTGCCTCTGTCCTTCGCCGAATTTGACAGCGCTGTCAATCGGGTTTTAAACATATCCATATTTCAGCGCCGACGGTGCGACGGCAAAGCTCAGCACCCGTCTTTTTTACGCTGTGACGGCTTGGCGTATTGAAATTCGTTTCGCGCCAGCGCATCAAGATACACGTGCAACCAACGCTATTCAACCAAGCCATTTTTTAGAGACGCCGCGAAATTTTATGACAATTAAACGTATATGCATACTTGGCGGAGGCACGAGCGGCTGGATGTCTGCCGCTGGATTATCCAATAAATTTAAGGGCTTAGGCATTTCCATTCAGCTCGTGGAATCGGACAGTATCGGCACGGTCGGTGTGGGGGAAGCCACACTCCCCCACATACGTTTCTTCAACAATACGCTAGGCATAGACGAGCGCGAGTTCATGCGCGCGACCCGAGCCACTTTCAAACTGGGCATAGAATTCTGCGATTGGGGAAAGCTCGGCGACAGCTATATTCATCCGTTTGGGGACTATGGCGAACCTATCGACGGAGTCGACTTTCATCATTTTTGGTTGAGACTGTTGCAGAATGGACACAAATCCAGACTGGATGATTACGCCTTTCCTGTTTTAGCTGCCGAATCTGGCAAATTTCAGCTGCCCGGGCCGGATAGCTTTAAGATCGGGTCCAATTTCGGTTATGCGTATCAATTCGATTCTGGTCTCTACGCGAAACTTCTGCGCCGCTACTCCGAAGCGCGGGGGGTTATCCGAACAGAAGGCAAAGCCATTGACGCGACCCAAAATGCGGAAACCGGATTGGTCGAGTCCATCCAACTCGAGGACGGGACAAATATCTCTGCGGATTTGTTCATTGATTGCTCCGGCTTTCGCGGGGTCCTTATCGAACAGCTTTTGCAGACGGGATATGACGATTGGAGCGAATGGCTACCCTGCAACCGCGCTGTCGCTGTCCAATGCGAATCTGCTGGGCCCAGCCTGCCCTACACCCGCGCCACAGCCAGGGATGCGGGCTGGCAATGGCGTATTCCGCTGCAACACCGCACAGGCAATGGCTATGTCTATTGGAACAAATATATTTCTGATGATGAGGCAACGCATCAATTAATGAGCATGTTGGAAGGCCCTGCTCTGACGGAGCCCAAGCAGCTTTATTTCAAAACGGGCAAGCGGCGGAAGCTGTGGAACAAGAATGTTGTCGCGATTGGCTTATCCGGAGGATTTTTGGAGCCTCTGGAGTCGACCTCAATTCACCTCATCCAAGAAGGCATCACCGCCCTTATAGAACTCTTTCCTGACTCCAGCTTTCAGACATCGGATGCTGATGAGTATAACCGGCGGATGGATTTGAATTTTGACCGCGTTCGCGACTTCCTCTTGTTGCACTATGTCGCAACCCAACGGGACGACACCAAGATGTGGCGATATTTCCGAGACATGGTTTTGCCGGAGAGCTTACAAGAAAAGATCGAGGCCTGGAACACGCGCGGATATCTCCTGCGCTATGAACAGGGTGTGTTCTTACCGCCAAGTTGGGTTGCGGTCATGGCCGGGCAGAATTTAATGCCCGAGGGATATGACATACGCGCAAACCAAATGTCAGATGCGGATCTGCTTAGCCGAACCAAGGCCATCAAGCGCGACAGTCTCCGCGCAGTTACGCAAACACCAGACCACGGCACGTTCCTCACTGATTATCTTAGTACAGCGATCTGATGGCAGATACCGCCGTTAGAAAAATCGCAATATTTGGCAATGGGCTCGCAGGGCTTTTTTGCGCTGCAAAATTCAGCAAAATATTGCCGAATTCCATAGAGCTCGTCTACGTCGAAGGATCGAAAACCAGCGAAACAGACATGTTTTATGGAGGCATCACACCCCCTTCAAC
>CAZSKH010000097.1:2293-8428 GCA_964607395.1 uncultured Algimonas sp. | reverse complement strand
GGTAAAGATCAACTCGCGGGCTCCTTCATCGAGCAGACGACGCGTGAAGGCTTTAAATCCGCGCTTGATATTTCCGCCTATAGTTTCGTCGATGCAGGCCGCCGCGCCAGCGCCATCATGAAAGACGGCGGGTCGATGATCACCCTCACCTATCTCGGCTCGGAACGCGTCATCCCGAATTATAATGTGATGGGCGTGGCCAAAGCCGCGCTTGAGGCTTGCACACGCTATATGGCGGCGGACTTGGGTCCGCGCGGCATTCGGGTGAATGCAATCTCTGCCGGACCCATCAAAACCCTAGCGGCCGCAGGTATCGGATCAGGCCGTCATATGTTCCGCTTTAATAAGGCCGCCAGCGCGTTGCAGGACAACACGGACCCGATGGGCGTTGCGGGCGCAGCGCTTTATCTGCTGTCTGATTTGGGATTATCTTGCACGGGCGAAACCCACCATGTTGACGGCGGATTCCATGCCATCGGTATGCCGCAAGAAGTCGCTTTGCGGGAGAGTTTAGCCGAGTAATTACTCAGGCGGTGTGGATGGGCCGACGGTTAATTTAGAAAAACTCGCTTGGGCGTAATCGCCATTAGCCTTGTCTTCTGCCCAATCGCCCGTCCCGGCGCATCCGGCATACCATAACCCGCCGCCCGTTTTTGTGCTACACTGATTATAAATGCCGGCCTTGAAATAAAGCGTATCGCGGCCGTAACTATATTTATTATCAAGCGCATCCACCTGCCCATAAGCGTCAATATTATTGGCAAGGTTGATAGAATAATTGACGGTCTCGCGCGTGGGATGCGTAAAGGTCAGGTGCATCGTGTTTCTGTGAACATTGACCGTGTAGCTAAACTCTTCGCCCAGCGCGATGCCTTGCGCGCCCGGGTCCTCTGAATTTTCCCATGTGTTGCCCCAGACCGGATAGGCAATATCCGTGCGGTTTGGATCCGGCTTTGGAAGGTTTCGCTCATAGGTCCAGAATAAGGAACCCGTGCTGTGATCGGGGAACTTCTTATAATAGATTTTCAACGGTTCATTCCCATAGCCAAATCCAGACTTCGTATCCTTATATTTGGTCGCATGAATTTGTCCGACAACGGCAGAATATGCAGCCTTGGTGTTTGGATTGCCTGCGCGTTTGGCAACATGATCAACATTGAGCGTGGCGTCCATACGGCCGCCGACAGACCCGAATTTATCGGAGTCTTTTCGGGCTTCGACGGCAAAATTATTTGCGGCACTCTGCGTTTTGATTTTCGTATTTTTGCCACGGATCATATAGCGCAGCTCGCTTCGTGTGTTCGACGTGTTCTTCGTTGTGAAGGCCTTATTCGGACTCGCGAAAACCATTCGATTTTGATCGTCTAAATAAAAGAAATCAGGATGTGAGAATTTTTGGAGTTTTTTGACGCTGATTGTATCGACTTTTTTATCTTTGTCGCTGTCTGTGGGCAGCGTGATGTTCCAATGGCTGAGGTCAAATTTATCCGCCGGGACCGGCCTCTTGTCTCCCGCCGCAGCAGTGAAAGACATGCCAAAGACAAGCGAGGTAGCTGACACCGTCAATGCACGTCTGAAAGGAAACTTTGGGTTGGCAGACTTCATTTTACAAACTTTGCTCATATCAAATTAAGTGTCTGGAGATATTATGGACGTCAAGCCTAACTGACACAGCCCGCATGACATGTGCCTGAACGCGCTTGCTGGCTACCCCATTATGTCTCTGGCGACGTCCACGAACACATTCCCAATTTTCTCAAACTTCGACGCAAGCGGCGAGGAATATCTCCAGATGAGCGAGATGTCTCGTTGCGCCAAAGGATGATTGATGGGACGAACAATCAGTTGCGGGTCACGTTTAGCTTCCGAGATGGCATATAGACTGGGCAGGATTGCAACGCCTCCGCCCATAGCCGCCATCTGCCGGATCGCGTCCAAACTGGTGCCTTCATACTCTCCGCTCGTTGTCGCGCTAGCTTCGGTCGCAATGTTTTTCACGACTGTCGCGAATTTATGCCCATGGCCCAAAGTTAGAAACTCCCGGCCTTGCAATTCTGACATGTCAACGGGGCCGCGAGACACAGCCAGAGGATCGTCCGGTGCAATACAAATATAAATATTCTCTTTGACAATCGACAGCGCTTTCGTGTCGGGATGATCTTCGGGCGTTGAAATGATTGCATCGAAATAACCCGACGCTAAATGATCTTGAAGGTCCAGCGTTCGCTCTTCACGAACAAAAAGCCGAAGTTCGGGATAAGCTTTGTGCAGCCTGCGAGTCGCTTGCGGAAGCAAATAGGGTCCGACAGTCGGGAGAACGCCGAGTTTAATGCGTCCCGCCAAAGTCCCATCAGCCTCTCGCCCCAAGAGTTTCATTTCTTCAACTTGGCGCAACACCATTCGGGCGCGCGTCACAATATCTTCCCCGATGGGCGTCAGCAAAGCACCATGGCGCCCGCGCTCAAGAAGGGCCGCACCAATATGCGCCTCCATGTCTTTAATTTGCGCAGACATACTGGGTTGGCTGACGAAAGTTTGCTTCGCAGCCGCGCTGAACGTTCCAGTGTCGGCAATCGCGACGAGATATTCCATTTGTCTAAGGGTTGGTTTCATACCCCGCTATAACATTAGGCTATATCAAATAAAGCATTTTTATATTTACCCTATGGACAGCGCTCATCCATGTAAGCCTCGCGAACAACAAAGGAGAAAATCATGTTTCGCTTACAAACTGCACTTTCACAAGTCGATGCACTCGCGGCGCGTCTCTTTTCCGAGGCGAGCCCACAACCCTGTTACGCTTACGTGTCTCAGAACGAGGCGCCTGTGACAGCGAGTTGCGTTCCAAGCCGTCGCCGTAGAGTGCGTCGTCAGCTTGCGGCGGGTCCCGGTGAAACGCTTCGCTCGACTTGGTTCTAAGCGGTATGTCAAACCTAAGAAAACCACGATTCCATGATGAGGAGTGCTTCGGTCTTGCCATCCGAAGCAACCCCAAGATCAGGGAGATCAGTCAAGAAGATGCGCAAGATAAAGACGCCTTGAGCTGCAGAGGGCTGATGCAATCCGCTGAAGATCATTTTGCAAAGCAAAATGTGAAGGCGGCCGTGGACGATATTGTTGCCGCTTATGAGAGTTTGGCGAAAGACAAAGCCAGACTGGCCAAGTTACGAAACCTAGTGCTTCGAGATCTCTCAACATCAAACGGGTGGCAAGGTGCACCGCATCCGCAAGCTTTGCGGTTACGTCGTTTGACACCGTCCCTGCACTCGCGTTCTCCACATTAGAAAGATTTACATGTCCTTTTTCAAAGAAATATTTTCCAAGCGCAAAGCTGAACTATCTTTACTTAGTCTTGTGGTTTTTCTAGGTGTCTCTGCCTAACCACCTGGGGCTTATCCCACTTTAAACCGATAAGGAACGCCGAGCGAGAGTAGCAATCGTGGCGTCCTAACATCCCTATATAAGAATTTAAGAGAGCCTCATGCCAAATACGCTTTCCGCTAAATCCGTTCGTGAACGGATCACCCATTTCATGCACCTAGAAGCGTCAGGCGGTATCGTCCTGATGTTTGTTGCGCTGTTTGCACTCCTCGCAAACAACTCCTTTATGGCCTCAGGGTACGAAGGTATTCTGAACACGCCTGTTGCTGTCCAATTTGGTGAGTTTAAGATTGCGAAGCCTTTCCTGCTTTGGATCAATGATGGCCTGATGGCAATCTTCTTTTTCCTCGTCGGTTTGGAAATCAAGCGCGAAGTGTTGAAAGGCGAGTTGTCATCTTTAGATAAAATTTCGCTTCCGCTCTTCGCAGCCGTCGGCGGTATTGTTGTTCCGGCCCTCATCTATCTTGGCTTTAACTACACCGACGCCGTAACTGTAAATGGTTGGGCCATTCCGGCTGCGACAGATATCGCTTTCGCACTTGGCATTTTAGCACTTGTCGGAAACCGCATACCGGTGTCGCTAAAGATATTACTGCTCGCCGTCGCCATTATTGACGATCTGGCAGCCATCGTCATCATTGCTCTCTTCTATACCGAAAACCTTTCACTTCATGCCTTGGCATGGGCTGGAGTGGGAACGGCCGTCCTGTTTGCTATGAACAGATTTCGGGTCATGCGCATACTTCCCTATGCGTTGGTCGGAACATTTGTTTGGGCGGCCGTTCTAAAATCAGGCGTCCACGCAACATTGGCGGGTGTAATCACAGCCTTCGCGATTCCACTTGTTCGCCCTGTCGGAAAAGACGGTACATCGACACCATCGCCGCTAACGCGCGCCGAGCACGGTCTCCATGTGTGGGTCGCCTTCTTGATCCTCCCGCTTTTCGCTTTTGCCAACGCAGGCGTGTCGCTTTCGGGCCTATCTGTTGCTGACCTCATGTCACCGGTCCCGCTAGGCATCGCGCTGGGATTGTTCCTCGGCAAACAAATCGGTGTCTTTTGCTTCTGTTGGATCGCGGTGAAACTCGGCCTTGCTAAACTCCCGGAAGGCGCAAACTGGTGCCAGATCTACGGCGTTGCTTGCCTAACAGGAGTTGGCTTCACCATGAGCTTGTTCATCGGCACCCTCGCTTTTGATGACGCCAGCTTGTTGAATGGGGTTCGATTGGGCGTCCTCATGGGGTCTATCGCCTCCGGTATTCTCGGCTTCGTCCTTCTCCGCGTGTTCTGCAAAGGAAGCGTTGAGAATATTTCTGAAGACACGCAGTCTGCAAACGCTTAGCAGCGCGTAAAAAGACTGGGTTCGGAGGGAATCATGGCGACAAAAACTGAAGCGGGCGGAAAGCTCGCACGTAATCTAACCCTGTTCGATGTCTATGCGATGTCGACGGGGGCAATGTTCAGCTCGGGGTTATTTTTGCTCCCCGGTATTGCGGCATCCTATACGGGGAACTCCGTCTGGCTGGCTTATCTTTTAGCCGGCTTCCTAATCCTCCCCGCCATGTATTGCATGGCAGAATTATCAACGGCCATGCCCAAGGCCGGCGGGACCTATTATTTTCTGGATCGTTCCATGGGCCCGCTGATGGGAACGATTGGCGGATTAGGATCTTGGATCGCCGTTGTCTTCAAAAGCGCATTTGCCCTTGTCGGCATGGGGGCTTATCTCGGAATCTACCTCGATCTCCCTTTCACCGTCACTGCGATTCTACTGACCATCGCCTTCGGCCTCATCAATGTGTTCGGGGCGAAAGAGACGACGATGTTACAGCGTATTCTCGTCACAACCTTGGTTGTTATCCTCATCGCATTCGTATTTTTGGGGTTAAAAGAGACTGGCGTTATCAATGCGTTGAAACCTGAAGACGGACACGGCGCGTTTTTCAAATCCGGCATTATCGGCTTTGTCTCGACGATAGGTCTCGTCTTCGTCTCCTATGCGGGCTTAACAAAAGTCGCCAGCGTTGCCGAGGAAGTCCAAAATCCGGACCGTAACATTCCACTTGGGATGACACTTTCGTTGATAACCGCAACCGTGATTTATACACTTGGCACGATGGTTCTTATCAAGATCCTAGAGCCACAAGCGCTCTATGATAGCCTGACGCCCATCGCAGATGCAGGCAGAGAGTTTCTGGGGTGGATGCCATTTGATCTTGGCGTCATTCTCATCGTTGTAGCCGCCATCGCCGCCTTTGCCTCCACAGGCAACGCCGGGATCATGTCCGCGTCGCGCTATCCCTATGCGATGGCGAAAGACAAGCTTGTGCCGCAAACGTTGAGCCAAATCGGACGGTTCGGAACACCAACGATTGCGATTATTTTTACTGTTCTGGCCATGATCGGCGTTTTGATTTTGTTTGATGTCGCCTCTGTCGCCAAATTGGCGAGTGCGTTCCAACTCCTCCTGTTTGGCCTTGTTTGCGTTGCCGTTATCGTCATGCGTGAAGCTAGAATTCCAACCTATAAGCCGGGTTATAAAGCGCCGTTTTATCCTTGGCTTCAAATCATCGGTATCTTGATTTCATTCTGGTTGATTATTGAGATGGGCATTTTGCCAATCGCCTTTACGGGTATGGTCACGATCGGATGTGTGCTTTGGTATTACTTTTATGCGGCCGGGAAAACAGAGCGGCGCGGCGCAATTTTCCACATTCATCAACGTTTGGGGCAACAGCGCTATGAAGGCCTTGA
>CAZSKH010000097.1:0-2193 GCA_964607395.1 uncultured Algimonas sp. | reverse complement strand
CATGAATGAAGTGCTGATGCGGGATGATCATTTCCTACATGGACCCGTGGCCCAATTCCCACGCTTGTTTGAGCAAGCGGGGCAAACAATCGCGAATGTTGACTTACCCGCATCCTGCCTGATCGCCATTATCGAACGGGACGGTGACATCGTTGTTGCGACGCCGGAGACACAACTATTGGCGAGCGACGAAGTTGCAATAATTGGCGAGCCTGCTGACCTTCAGGATCTGCGGAACAGCCCTCTAAAAACCAAAGACGGGTAAGTTATGTCATCTGAGCTCATTTTATCGACACTTCTCTCGCCCATCGTCTTGTTCTTTGTATTGGGCTTGGGCGCAGCGCTGATGCGTTCGCAAATGAGCGTGCCGGAGAGTTTTGCTAAAGGGCTCGCCATTTATTTGATGATGGCAATTGGCCTGAAAGGCGGGGTCGAAATGTCGAAAACGGCGCTCTCGCCGGATATATTCGCCGTCGCAGGTATCGCCCTCGTCCTCTCATTTGGGATGCCGTTTCTCGCCTATATGATGCTTCGCGTGACAAGTAAGATGAGCCGAGTTGATGCCGCCGCAACGGCCGGACATTATGGGTCTATCTCTATCGTGACCTTTGTTGCGGCAACTCAAGCCCTGCAACTCGCCGGTATCGTGACATCCGGCTATATGGTCGCCATGGCGGCCCTGATGGAAGTCCCCGCAATTATGTCAGCACTTCTGCTCGCGCGGCGAGGTATGAACAAAGAAGGCGAAGTCGCGGGCTCTGAAAAGGGCGAGCTCTTCCGAGAAGTCTTTCTCAACGCCTCTGTTGTCGTTCTGGTCGGCGCGCTCATCATCGGGTGGGTGACGGGAGATACCGGAATGGATAAAATTGCGCCGTTCTTTGTGACCCCATTCCAAGGCGTTCTCTGTCTTTTTCTTTTGGATATGGGCCTCAATGCCGGACGCGGTCTACGCAGAGGGTGGCGTCAACTAGATACAGGCGCGCTGTCTTTTGGAATTCTTATGCCGCTAATCGGCGCTGCAATAACAGCGCCCCTATGCTGGCTCATTGGAATGAGCGTTGGAGATGCCGCCTTGCTCATCACCCTGGCCGCATCGGCTTCCTATATTGCTGTTCCCGCAGCCATGCGATTAGCGCTCCCAAAGGCGCAGCCCTCCATCTATCTCACGTTGTCCTTGGGCGTAACATTTCCGTTCAACCTGACTTTAGGGATTCCGTTATATATTATTTTAGCGCAATGGGTCGGCGGATAGGAGCACGCAATGTTTGCAAAAAAACGCCTCGAATTGATCATTGAAAAACCTGCATTTAGACGGGCATGCCGGATTTTGGAAGACGCTGGCGTAAAGGGCTACACCGCCTTTTCAGCTTTCGCAGGTTATAGCGGCGGGATGCGGTGGCAGCGCGGCACGGACCTATCCACCAGCCAAGACATGATTATGCTGGTGGGCGTCATGGATAAGGACATCGTGGAAAAAGTCATCGACGACCTTGAAAACCTCATCGGGTCACATATCGGTCTATTAAATATTTCTGATGTGACCGTGTTAAGAGAAGAAAAGTTCTAGGCTTAAATCCTTGACCTGACATTGCGATCTCGTATCCATTGAGGTTTTCGGAAAAATAGATTAGGTCTCCTCTGGCAAGGGGGCTCGCAATGTTAGACTGGCAAAACATTACGGCGAAAATTCAGCATGCGGAGACCCTGTCTCTGGATGATCTCCTAACGGAATTGGCAGAATTGCGAACAAAATCTCCGGAGGCTGGCGAGGAGGTTACACGATATTTTGTGCGAAACCGACGTATCGGCTCTTTCATGAAAACTTCTGCGCCATCCTCCTCCCAAAGACATAGATAATATTTTGTCCAACTGGCCCGTTTTGGGGGTTTGGGAGATTATGGCTCCTATCGGATCAGGCGGGATGGGAGACGTCTATAGGGCGCGAAGAAACGATGGGCTTTATGACCAAGACGTCGCGCTCAAAGTCATTCAAAGAACAGACAAAGACAGCCTGAGCCGTTTTCAGGCGGAGCGCAAACGCCTCGCGACTCTCGAGCACCCCGGCATCTCTCGTATCATTGACGGCGGCGAAACAGATACGGGGCATCCCTATATGGTTATGGAGTTTGTCGAAGGCAGTTCCATAGATGACTTTATCAGCGCTAAAAACTTACCCCGGAAACAAAGCCTCTC
>CAZSKH010000096.1:0-8517 GCA_964607395.1 uncultured Algimonas sp. | reverse complement strand
CATCCCCGCGCGTTGCGCCAGACACCAACCGACCGTTTTCATAGCGTAGCGCGGCAGAGAGCCCATCGATTTTCGGCTCAGCTGTAAAGGCCATCGGCACGTCATCATCCAGACTCAGAAAGCGCTTTATCCGCGCGGCAAAATCGGAAACATCTTCATCAGAAAAGGCATTATCCAAAGACAACATCGGGACCGTATGTTTGATCTTCCCAAATTTTCCGGAGGGTTTAACGCCGACGGATTGGGTCGGGCTGTCTTTACGGATGAGATGCGGATGCTCAGCCTCAAGCCCGATAAGCTCTTTGCGGAGCGCATCATAATCTGCATCGCTCAAAGCTGGGTTGTCATCTTGATAATAGAGCGCGTCAGCAGCTCGGATTTCTCGTGAGAGCCAAGCTATGCGTTTCTTGACCTGCTCCGAGCTCATGAGGCCATTAATTGCCGCGCAGCAGCCCGAGCTTCCTGTGTGATCGTTTCCCCGGCCAACATGCGTGCGATTTCTTCTTCGCGGTCATCGTCCAAAATAGGCGTAACTGACGTCGTCGTTGTCTCGCCCGTGGATGTTTTTTCAATTCGGAACTGACTATCCGCGCAAGCCGCAACCTGCGGACTGTGAGTTACGGTGAAAACTTGCGCATGTTCAGATAGCCGCGCGAGGCGTTTCCCGACAGCTGCCGCGACTGCGCCGCCGACGCCTTGGTCAACCTCGTCAAACACCATAACCGCATTATTTTGCCCAGCCAGCGCGACTTTTATCGCAAGAGCGAAACGCGCCATTTCTCCGCCCGATGCGATCTTGTCCAAGGGCCCCATCGCCGTGCCAGGGTTGGTCGAGACAAGGAACCGAATTTGATCCACGCCTGAGGCACTCTCTGGGGCCTCTGAAATATCCGTTTTGAACTGCGCGCGTTCCATTTTCAGAGGCGGCAGCTCTATCGCAACAGAGGCATCCAAAGTGCGCGCGGCCGCAATTCGAGCTTTCGTAAGGGTCGCCGCCGCTTTGTCATATTGTGTTTTCGCGGCCTCCGCGCGTTTGCGAGTTTTCTCGATATTCATCACAACAGAGGCAATGGCTTCGAGCTCGCCCGCAAACCCCGTTCGTTTCTGCGCGAGCTCTCCGACGGGCACATCATATTTTCTCGCCGCTGCCCTTAGCGCGAAAAGCCGCTTTTCAGCCGCCTCTAATCGTCCCGGCTCGACATCGAAATTTTGTGCCGCCGCGGACACCGCCTCGCGCGCTTCTTGGGTTTCGAGCATAGCTCGCTCGAGCGCTTCTGCGGCGCTAGTTAAAGAGCGCGCAGCGGCAATTTCGCCGTCCCCGAATTTTGTGCGCAAACGTTCAATACCGGCCAGCGCCGTCGAGAGCCGCGCCTCAAAGGCACCGTCTTCACCCAGCGCATCTTGCGCCGCCGTCAATTCCGTCAATGCGCCTTCCGCGCCTTGCAAAAAACGCCGCTCTTCTGCGAGCTTATCATCTTCGCCCTCGCGCGGGTCCAAACGGTCCAGCTCCGCAATCGCATGTTCTAAAAATTCGCGGTCTTCGCCGGCTTTGGCTTGCAGAGACAGCAGCGCGTCCAACTCGCGTTTGGTCTCTTGGCGCGCGGTGAAAGCGGTGCGGACCTCGTCCAATTCTCGCCCATATCCGCCAAATTGATCCAGCAAGGTGATGTGAGTTGTGGCGTCCAATAATCCGCGCCCATCATGTTGGCCGTGAACTTCCAGCAGGAAACCGCCAAGCTGCGAGAGTAATTTCACGCTCACGGCTTGATCATTCACATAGGCGCGGCTGCGGCCATCTGCATTGACCATTCGGCGCAGGGTCAAGTCCTCTGAGGTTTTAAAATCAATATCGTGGCCGTCCAAAACCGACCATGCCGGATGAGTTTTTGAGAGTGCGAAGCTGGCCGTGCATTGGGCTTTTTCGGTGCCGCTACGCACCAAGCCGCGATCAGACCTCGCGCCTGTTGCCATGCCAAGCGCATCCAAAAGAATAGATTTACCCGCACCTGTCTCGCCCGTCAGAGCCGTCAGCCCCTGGTCAAAGTCCAGATCGAGCGCTTCAATCAAGACAACATTTCGGACGGATAGCCCCGAGAGCATTGCGCTCCCCCTAGAACAAGCGCTCTTTCAAGCGCGTCCAATAGCCCTTGCTGCGTGGCTTATTGATTTCGTCGTCAAGATTGACGCCGTAATTTTCTAGCAATTCATAGCTGTCCTCATACCACTTGCTGTTCGGATAGTTATATCCAAGGACTGAGCCAACAAGTTTAGCCTCTTGAATGATGCCGATCGACACATAGCTTTCTACAAGACGGTGCAAAGCCTCTTCGGTTTGCGAGGTCGTTTCATATTGAGAGACAACCGTTTTGAAGCGCCCAATGGCGGCCAATTGCTGATTTTCTTTGAGGTAATATCGGCCAATCGACATCTCCTTACCCGCCAAATGATCATGGGTAAGTTCAAGCTTCAGCCGCGCGTCGCGAGCATAATCACTATCCGGATAGCGGCGGACAACCTGTTGCAGCGCCGCTTCTGCGGACGTCGTTGTTGCCTGATCGCGTCCCACGTCATAGATTTGGTCGTAATAATTAATGGCAATGAGATAATAAGCGTAAGGCGCAGAGTCGGAGCCCGGGTGCAATCCGATAAACCGCTGCGCCATGGCCACGCTTTCATCATAATCGGCGGATCGGTAAGACGCATAGGCGCTCATCAGCATAGACCGCCGAGCCCATTTCGAAAACGGATGCTGACGCTCCACTTCTTGGAACAAAAGTTTCGCATCGCCCCAATCGCCGCGGTCCATCTGATTAACAGCTTGGTTATAGATCAATTCTGCCGGGCGCTCGACATAGGCCAGCTTTTCTTTCTTACTCGTGCCGCAGGCGCTCAAGACTAAGATGGCTAGGCCGAGAGCCGCCAAGCGAAAACCGGATGAGGTTTTTGAAAATAAGGACATGAAACCCGTTCATTCTAAAATCCGCTCCTAATCGCCCGTTTCCGAGTCATTGTCAGAGCCGTCTGATGAGGAGGGTCTTAGAGGTTTCAACGGGTCGCGGAAAGTGAGAAAAACGTTAGGCGGGAACAGATGTCAGAACCGGCTGTTCTTCACGCTCCGGCGCTGTCATCGGCATCGTTGTAAAGGTCCAGGCGGATTCTGTGCCGTATAATTTCATCAAGAGATCATGATTTAAGCCATGACCAGGCTTAAACGTAGTCACGCGCCCCAAAATTGGACCGCCTAAATAAAGGTCTCCAAGCAGATCGAGCGCTTTGTGGCGAACAAATTCATCATCAAAACGAAGTCCAGTCGGATTTAGAACTTTGTCATCATCGACAACAATGGCGTTGTCATAAGATCCGCCCTTGGATAGTCCGGCGGCTTGCAAGGCGGCGACTTCATGAAGCCGCGCAAAGGTCCGTGCACTCGCCATACGGTCTCGGAATGACCGAACGTCTGGCACGATTTCGAGCCTTTGATGCCCAATGGCCTGCTCTGCGAAGTCAATCGTGACATCGAGTTCCAACCGATCACAAGGCTCAATGCGGGCCCAAGCATCCCCGGATCGCACTTCTATAGTCTCAATGACTTTTGTGTAACGGCGGGGTGCAGATTGTCTGTAAACGCCGACTTGCTCGATCAGTTGCAAAAATGGCTCTGATGACCCGTCAAGCGCAGGAAGCTCGGCCCCGTCGACTTCGATGTCCAGATTATCAATCCCCGCAGCGCTCACAGCCGCCAATAAATGCTCAATCGTAGACACATTCACGCCGGCCGCATTGGACAGCGTCGTGCAGTTGCGAACACCCGTGACAAGGTCGGGACGAACTGGGACGATATTGTCACGATCTGTTATGTCTGTTCGAATAAAGCGAAGGCCATTTCCAACCGGCGCAGGCCGCATGACCAAGCGCGTATGCTGGCCATTATGCAGGGCAACGCTGGCCGTAACGGCAGGCGCACGCAGCGTGGATTGGCGACGAATATTCATATTTGCGATGTTGGCCCCATTTTGAATCATGCCTTTAGCTATAATCCAATTATCATACCAACAAGAAACGCTCCGTGTCGGAATGTTTCACATTGTGACGAAAAAGCCATCCTGAGGACAGAATGGCTTTCTAATTATTGATTTTGCACAATTTTTAGCGGTTTTGACGACGCAAAAAGCTTGGGATTTCCAATTCGTCATCTGCATTTGTACCAAACAAGTCCCCGCTTGGGGCCGGCCGTGTCTGCACAGGGGCGCGCGGAGCCGCTGCAGGCGAAGCCGTTTTACGGCGTCCAAAGAAACCGAATGGGTTGCGAGCCGGGCTGGCAGGAGCCGCCTCCGGGATAGACGCAGGTCTCGGTGCGGGTGCAGGCGTTTGCGGGGCCGGTGCAGCATAAGTTTCAGGCTGAATGCGGGGCGGGTAAGGTTTTGGCGCAGTATAAGGCGGCGGCGCGTTTACAGCGGCCGCTTCTGCCTCGCGATCAAATTCGTAGCTTTCATAGGCTTTGCGCGCCTCCGCTTCTGCGGCAGCAGCAGATTGCGCGCGCTCATGCACGCCCAATTCGACGACTTTGGAGACTTCAGGCGCGGCTGTTTCTCGAGTCGCATGAGTTACGGGCGCGGCTTCGGCACGGGCAACAGCATCAACACCGGTTGCAACAACGGAGACACGAATAATGCCATCAAGATCATTATCGAGTGCAGACCCCACGATGATATTGGCGTTTTCGTCAACTTGATTGCGGATGAGCTGTGCAGCTTCGTCAACTTCGTAAAGCGTCAGGTCCCGACCGCCTGTGATATTAATAAGAACGCCTTTTGCGCCTTTGAGCGAGACATCATCGAGAAGCGGGTTGTTAATAGCCGCTTCTGCGGCTTCGACAGCGCGGCGATCACCCGTGGCTTCGCCAGTCCCCATCATCGCCTTGCCCATCTCGTCCATCACTGTGCGGACATCATTAAAATCGAGATTTATAAGACCCGGAACGACCATGAGGTCTGTAACGCCCCGAACGCCGGAATGCAGAACTTCATCTGCCATAGCGAATGCGTCAGACATGGTTGTTTGCTCTGTTGCGACGCGGAATAAATTCTGGTTCGGAATTGTGATCATCGTATCGACAGCAGCATATAGGTTTTCAATACCTTGCTCTGCCAAATTCATCCGGCGGGAGCCTTCGAACATGAAAGGTTTCGTTACAATACCGACGGTTAGGATGCCTTTTTCACGTGCCGCGCGCGCAATAACTGGCGCAGCGCCCGTGCCTGTCCCCCCGCCCATACCCGCGGCAACGAACAACATGTGGGCCCCGTCAAGATGCTCCATAATTTCGTCCAAGCTTTCCTCAGCGGATTGCTCTCCGATTTCAGGACGCATGCCTGCGCCAAGACCTTGCGTGATACCGCCGCCCAATTGAACTTTGCGGCTTGCCGCGTTTAAGGCTAGTGCTTGGGCGTCCGTATTCGCGACAACAAAATCTACGCCATCGAGGCCCGCTGCGATCATATTATTTACAGCGTTACCGCCTGCCCCGCCAACGCCGATAACGACGATCCGCGGCTTAAGCTCGATAGTTTGCGGTAGTTGAAAATTAATTGGCATGACGGCACCCGAAATATGGTCAATGAATAATGAATCGGACCATGGGCTCAAAGGCTTAATGCCCTGTTAATCTCGTTAACTTTTTGGTGAGTTCAGGCCTAGAATGCGCAGTCATTAGAAGTTTTCACGCAGCCATTGCACAGACCGCGCGACAGCATTCCCGGAATAGCGCTGCGCGCGCACACGACGGCCTGACAAATCGGGCGGTCCGTTGACGACTTCGGTTCGGTCATCAAATACATGTTTGAGCAATCCAGTCGCGACAGCAAAGTCAGGCTGGCTCAATTCCTCTGACAAACCGAAAACCCCGTGAGGTTGACCGATCCGAACCCGCTTACCCAAAACATGGGTGGCCAGCTCGCGGATTCCATTTAGATGCGCCCCGCCGCCGGTGAGAACGACCTGCCGTCCAGAATAGGTCTCCAGTCCAGCCTTAAAGATGCGTTCACGCAGCAATTCCAGCGTTTCTTCGACGCGAGAGCGAATGATATTCGTGACCAAGGACCGTTCCACATAATGCAGCTCGTCTTGCGCCGCGATTGGGGGGCATGGCACTGTTGTTGTTTCGTCATCGGCGCCGTGAAGACAGGAACCATAGATCATCTTTATCCGCTCCGCTGCTTCAAAGGGCGTCGATAATCCCCGCGCCAGATCGGAGGTGATATTCCGCCCGCCGACTCCCAGCGCATCCACATGGACCAGCGTATTGTCGCGGAAAATTGCGGCGGAGGTTATCCCTGCGCCCAGATCAATTAGGGTCACGCCCAAATCTCGCTCGTCTTCGGTCAGCACAGATAAGGCCGCCGCATAGGGACTGACCGTAACAGAGCGGATGGTGAGATGGCAGCGCTCAATACAATGCGCCAAATTTCGAAGTGGGCCGATGCCGCCCTGCACAAAATGCATATCAACACCGAGTTGACGCCCATACATGCCGCGCGGGTCACGAATGCCGTCCTCTCCGTCGACCTGCCAATTCAGCGGAATCGCATGGAGAATAGCGTCTTCCGCCTGCGAAAGCTCAGACATGGAGGAGTTTAAAACGCGCTTAAGGTCGCGGTCAACGACGGCCCCAGATGCGAATTCTGTCTGCACAGTCATATGTTTGGACCGCATAGATCGCAGAGCTACATTCACGCAAACATCTTGGACGGTTACACCCGCTGCGCGCTCTGCCTTTTCGACAGCAGCCCGAATGCCGATTTCAGCGGCCTCCAAATCGACAACAGCTCCGCCTTTCAAGCCCGATGATACGCCAAAACCTGACCCAATCAGGCGCACACCCAAACCGGGCTCTTCACGTCCAATGAGGCAAACGACCTTATTCGAACCAATATCCAAGACACAAACCGTTTCCGGCTGTCGTTTTGTCGGAGCACCTAACATCGTTAGCTGGATTGAGAGTCTTGAGTGGGTTTTGCAGAGAGGCCAATGCGGTCAGGCAAGCGCAGATCGATCGTGCCAACCTCGCGCGAGAGAATAAACGTCTCCCGGTCCAAATTCGCTAAGCGCCGCACAGCGGCTTCGACATTTTCGACAGGGAGGCGAACAATCGACTCATTGCGCAGGTGCAAATCCCAGCGTCCTGACGGAAATTGAACCAAGCTTTCAACGCGTGACCAAAGGTCGGGATAGATTTCTAATGTCGCCTCAATCCCGAGCGCATGCGCGGGCGCTGTCTCTCCGACGTAAGTCTTTAAGGCTGGCGGAATAGAATCGGCCGCGTCGACAGGTACGATCAACGCGCCGGCCTCAGTCAACAAATGCAATTGCCCCTCATTCTGCCACAAGGCATAAGGCGTTGTTTCGACGACCTGCACAACAATACGGTTTGGCCACAGGCGGCGCACAACAGCACGGTCAACCCACGGTAAGCTCTCCGTTCGATCTCTCGCTGCGTCCAAATCAACGCCAAAGAAATAGCTCCCGGTCTGAATTTGCGCTGCGAGGCGAATATCGCGCTCATTCAACCGGCCCTCGCCCATGACATCTATTCGCTCCACGACAAATCCGGCGGACATCAGGCGCTCAATCTTCCAGGTGTTCAGATTGTCTCGGATAGCCGGAAGATAGCCGCCCAGCCAAAGCCCAAGAAAAATGAGCGCTATAAACGTCCCTATGATTTTTAGGATAAAACGCGCGAAAGCCTTGGGCGAATGTTTGGCCGCACGCATTTGCGCCGCCATCCAATTTTGTGATCCACGCAATCCGGGCTTGAGCGGGCTAACCCGCGTCATGCCGTTAAACTTGGATCGACCTTTTTTTCCAGTTCTTGAACCTACCTGGGCCATGACGCGTCCTCAACCATCCAGCGACAAAGCTGGTTAAAATCGATCCCGACAAAAGCCGCTTGTTCTGGGACAAGCGATGTCGGGGTCATTCCGGGTTGAGTATTCACTTCAAGCATTACGATTTTGTTTACCACATTGTCTGATGTGCAGTTTTCATCATTAAATCTGAAATCCGCGCGGGACACGCCGCGGCAACCCAGCGCATTATGGGCTTTTGTAGCCCAATCCAGGCAAAGTTCGGTGACATAGTCTGGCAAATCCGCAGGGCATTGGTGGACGGCCGCCGCGTCGCCATATTTCGCCTCATAATCATACCATCCGTTTTCGGATTCTGCGGCAATGATTTCCGTGACGCACAATGCCTCGCCGTCTTTGACCGCGACGGTTAATTCTCGTCCCGGGATATAGGCTTCGACAATGACCTGTTCGCCCATGTCAAAATCTTCCGCAATTGCGGCGCGTTGGTTGCTGTTCTGATTTTGTATAATATAGACGGATTTGGAAGACCCTTGCCCGTTGGGTTTCACAACATAAGGCATCGCAATCGGGTGGGATTTCGCGACATCAAGGCGCGGATATAATCCACCGTCAGGCACAGTAATGCCAACGGATTTCAGAACATGTTTAGCGC
>CAZSKH010000095.1:0-8594 GCA_964607395.1 uncultured Algimonas sp. | reverse complement strand
AAAAGCCCATGGTTGGCTTTATTGCAGGCCGCACAGCCCCTCCAGGACGCACAATGGGCCATGCCGGCGCGATTGTGTCTGGCGGCAAAGGCGGCGCAGAAGACAAAATCGCAGCCATGGAAAAAGCCGGCATTCGGGTCTCGAATAGCCCAGCTAAACTCGGCGTGACCATGATGGACCTATTGAACGGCTAGTCCTGAGGCGCTTCAAAGTTTCGGCCGCGCCAATTTGGTGCGGCTTTTTTACGGGTAATCACGATTTAAGGTGTTGCGCTCTATTGACCTGATAATCCCGAAATCCGTCGGTGACACTTCGTTTTTACACTGCTAGAGCGTTGGTAGATTTCGTCTGACCCAAGCCAAGGCTTACCCGCATGACCGACCGTTCTGAACGGAACCAAGACTTCCTCGACACGCTCTTCCTTGACGGTGGGAACGCCGCTTATTTGGAGCAAATGCAAGCCCGTTATGCCGAAAATCCCGGCAGTGTGGACCCGTCTTTTCGGGCCTATTTCGACAGTCTCGGCGAAGACCGAAGCAATGCAAAAAAGAATGCGGCTGGCCCGTCATGGAAACGCGAGGCTTACACATCAGACCCAACGCCAGAACTCACGTCCGCGCTGACGGGGGATTGGGGCGACAGCGCTGCCGCTGTTAAGGTCGTGAAAGCTGCGCGGCCAAACCTATCTGACTCCGAGGCTGAACAAGCTGCGAAAGACTCGCTACATGCGCTGATGCTCATTCGGGCTTACCGGGCGCGGGGGCATTTGATCGCCAATCTCGACCCCCTCGGCTTGCAAAAACCGGGCTCTCATCCGGAACTCGACCCTACGACTTATGGTTTTGGCCCTGAGGATATGGACCGCGAAATTTTTATTGATGGTGTCTTGGGTCTGGAGACGGCCACGCTCGCAACCATCATGGAGATTGTTAAGCGAACCTATTGTTCGACCTTAGGCGTCCAATTTATGCAAGTCTCCAACCCTGAGGAAAAGTCTTGGATTCAGCAACGCCTAGAGGGACCTGAAAAAGAGATCAGCTTCTCCAAACCCGGGCGGCTTGCGATATTGCAGAAATTGGTCGAAGGAGAAACCTTTGAGCAGCTTATTCACAAACGCTATCCGGGAACGAAGCGGTTCGGTCTGGATGGCGCGGAAAGTTTGCTGCCTGCGCTGGAGCAAATCATCAAACGCGGTGGTCAGCTTGGCTTGAAAGACATTAATATCGGCATGCCCCATCGCGGACGATTGAACGTTATGGCGGCCGTGATGAAAAAACCTTACTCTGCAATTTTCTACGAGTTTCTCGGCGGCGTCGCGGCTGGGTCCGAAGATTTTGGGTCTGGTGACGTGAAATATCATTTGGGTGTGTCAGATGACCGCGAATTTGACGGCAATAAAGTCCATCTCTCGCTTGCGCCTAACCCGTCACATCTCGAAGTCGTCGCGCCTGTCGTGATCGGTAAGACCCGCGCGAAACAGCAAATGGCGTCGGGCACATATCAGTCCCATAATCCCGAACAAGTCATGGCCGTTATTCTGCATGGTGACAGTGCGTTTGCGGGGCAGGGCGTGGTCATGGAAACCTTCCAGATGTCGCAACTCGTCGGCTACCGCACCGGCGGCACATTGCATGTCGTTGTCAACAACCAGATTGGCTTCACAACTACGCCGGATGAATATCGTTCGGGTCAATATTGTTCGGACGTCGCCTTTATGGTCGAAGCGCCTGTTTTCCACGTCAATGGCGACGACCCCGAAGCCGTTGTTTTTGCGGCGCGCGTGGCGACTGAGTATCGCCAGAAATTTGGCAAAGACGTCGTGCTCGATATTATTTGCTACCGTCGTTATGGGCATAATGAAGGGGACGATCCGTCCTTCACGCAGCCGCTAATGTATCAAGCCATCAATGGCCGACCGTCCACACGCCAGATTTACGGCGAGCGTTTGATTGCCCAAGGCGACCTAACAGAAGCAGAAGCGCAGAAAATGATGGATGATTTTTATGCGAAGCTGGATAAGGATTTCGAGGAAGCGAAATCCTATGAAACGACCCAGCCGGATTGGCTGCAAGGTGTCTGGCAGGGTATATCATTACCCACGGAAAAAGAAGGTAAGCGCCGCAGCGCAACAGGGGTAGAGATTGGCCAGCTCAAAGCGATAGGGTCTCAAATCGTCTCTATTCCCAATTCCCTGAATATGCACCGGACGCTGAAACGTATTATTAAAGCGCGTGCGGAAAAAGTTG
The DNA here is from genome assembly GCA_964607395.1 of uncultured Algimonas sp. Lineage (GTDB taxonomy): Bacteria > Pseudomonadota > Alphaproteobacteria > Caulobacterales > Maricaulaceae > Litorimonas. The sequence goes on along the minus strand of CAZSKH010000095.1, from coordinate 6,348 downwards.
AAAAGGGCCGTGACATTGATTGGGGCTTGGCAGAGCATTTGGCCTTCGGAACACTGATCTCAGAGGGGCACCCTGTTCGTTTGTCGGGACAGGATTCTGAACGCGGGACGTTCTCCCAGCGTCAGTCCAACTGGATTGACCAAAAAACGGAAGAAAAATATTGCCCGCTGAATAGTCTGTCAGAAGCGAATGAGTATTATCAGGTCTTGAATTCGCATCTGTCCGAGGAAGCTGTCCTCGGTTTTGAATATGGGTTCTCCACGGCCGCGCCCAATGCGCTCACCATTTGGGAAGCGCAATTTGGCGATTTCGCGAATGGCGCGCAGGTCATGGTTGATCAGTTCATCAGCTCTGCCGAACAAAAATGGCTGCGTATGTCCGGGCTCGTAATGCTGTTGCCGCATGGTTATGAGGGCCAAGGCCCGGAGCATAGTTCCGCGCGTTTGGAGCGTTATCTTCAGCAATGCGCCGAAGATAATATGCAGGTCACGAACATATCCACGCCTGCCAATTATTTCCATGCGCTGCGCCGTCAGGTGAAACGGAATTTCCGTAAGCCGCTCATCAATATGAGTCCGAAATCCTTGCTGCGCCATAAACTCTGCGTATCGACATTTGAGGAAATGGGTCCCGGCAGCGAATTCCATCGTCTTCTTTGGGATGACGCAGAATATAACCCCGACGTTAGCCAGATTAAATTGGCGGATGATAGCAAGATTAAACGTGTCATCATCTGTTCGGGTAAAGTGTATTATGACCTGTTTGAAGCACGGGAAAAACTGGGCCGGAATGATATTTATCTGCTCCGTGTGGAACAGCTTTACCCCTATCCGGATGATGCGGTTCAGGAGGAGCTCAAACGTTTCAAAAATGCCGATATGGTCTGGTGCCAAGAAGAGCCGAAGAACATGGGCGCTTATTCCTTTATCGAACCGTTTCTGGAGGAAAGTCTGATTGCAATAGGTGCGAAAAATACGCGAGCCCGATATATTGGTCGACCTGCCGCCGCCTCCACTGCGACGGGCATCAGCACGAAACACAAAAAAGAACAGCAAGCCATTCTTGATGGCGCGTTCGCGAAATAGACGTCTAGTTAGGAAAACCCCATGACAGATATCACAATTCCAAATGTTGGCGAGAGCGTCAGTGAAGTCACCATTGCCCAGTGGTTTAAAGCCGTTGGCGATACGGTCAAAAAAGACGAACCGCTGGTCGAGTTGGAAACAGATAAAGCCGCGCAAGAGCTCGTCTCGCCGGCTGATGGTGTGCTCGAAGAAATCCTGGTTGCTGAAGGCGAAAATGCTGAAATCGGGAAATTAATTGCGAAACTGGGGTCAGGCTCTGGCGCTCAGAAAGCTGATAAAGGCGACGCAGAGGTGGAAGCGCAAACAAAAGCGCCGTCGTCTAAAAAGTCTTCTGAATCCGGACCTGCACTCAATATTGACGTGCCGAATGTTGGTGAAAGCGTTTCCGAAGTCACCGTCGCCAGTTGGATGGTCTCTGTCGGCGATGCTGTCGAGAAGGACCAAGCGATTGTCGAGCTGGAAACAGATAAAGCTGCGCAAGAACTCGTTGCGCCGCGTTCGGGTGTCATCATGGAGATTCTGAAAGTCGAAGGCGACGTTGCCAAAGTCGGCGAGACACTTTGCAAATTAGGCGAGAGCGATTCTGCTGCGCTGTCCGGTGCTTCGACCGATAAATCCGGAGATGAAGGCGGCGGTGTGGGGGGTGTACCTGCGACCAACAAAGGCTCTATCCCAGCCGACGCCAAAGTCATGCCAGCGGCTGCCAAGATCATCCGCGAAAACGGATTGGACGCGTCCTTGATAAATGGCACAGGTAAAGACGGACGGATTACAAAAGCCGACGCCTTGGCTGCGAAAGCAAACCCGCCTAAAGTGGCCGCTGTACAAACGCCGAAATCTGTGTCCGCTGCCCCCCCAAAACAAAACAAGACGCCGCGCGATACGGGACCACGTGAAGACCGCGTCCGCATGACACGTATCCGCCAAACGATTGCCCGACGTTTGAAGGATGCGCAAAATACGGCGGCGATGCTGACCACCTATAATGAAGCTGACATGTCGGCGATCATGGATATGCGGAAGCAATATAAAGAGCTCTTTATAAAACGTCATGATGTCAAACTCGGCTTTATGTCGTTCTTCGTGAAGGCTTGTGTTCAAGCGCTGAAAGACGTCCCGAGTGTCAATGCTGAAATCGACGGCACAGATATCATCTATAAAAATTTCTATGATATCAGCATTGCTGTCGGCACAGACAAAGGTCTTGTTGTGCCTGTCTTGCGGGATTGTGATGAACTATCACTTGGCGGCATTGAAAAAGGCATTGGGGCATTAGGCGCAAAGGCCCGCGACGGAAAATTGTCCATGGATGATATGTCCGGCGGCACGTTCACCATTTCCAATGGCGGCGTTTACGGGTCCCTCATGTCCTCACCCATCTTGAACCCCCCGCAATCCGGTATTTTGGGGATGCATAAGATCCAAAAACGTCCTGTTGTGATTGATGATCAGATGGTCATTCGCCCGATGATGTATCTGGCATTGTCTTATGATCACCGCATCGTTGACGGCAAGGAAGCCGTGACATTCTTGGTGCGTGTGAAAGAATGCCTCGAAGATCCGGAGCGCATGCTCCTCGATCTTTAAGGCATTTTTAGGCTAAATTCTGAAACTTGCCGTAATCATTTTTGTGCTATTCCGTTTCTCTCGAATTGAATGGGGAGAGTTAATGTCAGTTTCAAAAATGGACGCCGGGGTCATTCTACCAGTTGAGACCCAACAAGATTCAAAGGTGGAACCACTCGATCAACGTATGCTTGGCGTTTTGGCAGCCTTTGCCATAGCGTGGGGTCTCGTATGCCTGTTGGGCTTCACACTGAGTCATACCGCCTCGCCTATTGAATTGGCGCGCTCATATTCCCCAGAACAAATCGCCTATATTCAAGATACGCCTGGCTGGGTCTCTTTTGGCAAAGCGATGATGGCTATTGGTCTCTTGTGCGGCGCAGTTTATCTGCTTCTTCGCAAAAAGAGCGCCTATCATTGGTTCTCTATTTCACTTGTCGGAACCCTGATGATCATGGCCGATTCAGTGTTGCGCGGCGGATTTGAAATTCTGGGCGGCATAGGGTCAGGCGTTAACTTAGGAATGATCATCGTCAGTGTTTTCCTTTTCTGGGCGTCATATTCCGCGTTCTACGAAGGCCAATTGAAGGACTGATTCGACAGCTGCGACATTTTTGCGTATTCTCCTCCAAACAGGGGGAGTGTGATGAGTGAATATGATTTAAAGCCAAGCGCCGTATTTTGGATTTTGGCAATTTTTTTCGTTGTGTGGAATATCATCGGGTGCAGCATGTACCTTTTGGAAATGACAATGTCTGATGAGGCCTATTCTCAAGCCTTCGGTCCTGAGGTTGCTGGGGTGCGCGATCTTTTCCCGCTATGGGGCCTGTCGTCCTATGCAATCGCCGTTTGGAGCGGTCTTTTGGCGGCCATCTTATTCCTCCTCAGGCGGCGGCTGAGCGTTCTGATTTTTTGCCTGTCCCTTGGAGCTGCGATTATCAGCTTCATTCCAAGCTTCATGAACGAGACATTGCGTGAAGCCTATGGTCCCACCTTTTGGGTTATGCCACTCATTGTCACGAGTCTTGGCATCGCCGAGGTTTTCTATTCACGAAAGCAGTCCGCAAAAGGAATTTTGCGCTAGGCCGCTGTTGACCCCTTTGGGGGGCGGGCTTATCTGTTGGGCAACTTAAATTCCCCTGACAGGATATTCCCATGGCAGATCAATATGACGTCATCATCATCGGTGCCGGACCCGGCGGCTATAATTGCGCCATAAGGTGCGGACAGCTTGGCTTAAAAGTCGCTTGCGTCGAGTCGCGTGAGACCCTTGGCGGGACCTGTCTGAATGTGGGTTGCATGCCGTCCAAAGCGCTTTTGCATGCGACAGAACTATATGAGACGGCCCAGAAAGACTTTCCGGCCATGGGCCTGAAAGCGACCGTCGAAGCCGATATTCCTGCGATGATTGAGAGCAAGGATAAGATTGTCACAGGCCTGACTCAGGGTATCGAATATTTATTCAAGAAAAACAAAGTCGATCATTTGCGCGGGTTTGGGACAATCAAATCCAAAACTGAAATCGAAGTCGATGGAAAAATCTATCAGACAAAGAACATCGTCATCGCCACAGGATCGGATGTTGCCAAATTGCCCGGCGTCGAGATTGACGAGAAAACAATCGTCTCCTCTACAGGTGCTTTGGAGCTGCAAGAGGTGCCGAAAAACCTCCTCGTTATCGGCGGCGGCGTTATTGGTTTGGAACTGGGCTCTGTCTGGCGCCGCTTGGGCGCCAATGTCACGGTGGTCGAATATATGCCGTCCATCATGGTCAACTCTGACAAGGAAATTCAGAAAGCTGCGCTGCGCATGTTCAAAAAGCAGGGCATGAAGTTCGAACTGTCGCGCAAGGTCATGAGCGTGGAAAAATCTAAATCTGGACTGAGCGTCAAAACTGAAGCGGCAGCCGGTGGCAAGCCTAAAGACATCGACGCGGATGTCGTGCTCGTCTGTATTGGCCGCAGAGCGTATACTGACGGTTTGGGTTTGGAAAATGTCGGGATTGAAACGGATAAGCAAGGCCGCGTTCAACATGATCATTGGAAGACATCCGTTGACGGAATTTGGGCCATTGGCGACGTCATCGATGGTCCGATGCTTGCACATAAAGCCGAAGAAGAGGGCGTCGCGGTTGCCGAGTCCATTGCGGGCCAATCCGGACATGTGAACTACGCTGTTATTCCTGATGTTGTTTATACGCATCCTGAAATTGCCTCTGTTGGGCAGACGGAAGAAGAGCTGAAAGAGGCTGGCATTCCGTATAAAAAAGGCAAGTTCCCTTTCACGGCAAATTCGCGCGCACGAGCAAATCATGAAGCCGAAGGCTTTGCGAAAATATTGGCCCATGCCGAGACCGATGAGATTTTGGGTGCGCATATCTTAGGACCGCTAGCAGGGGACCTCATTCATGAAGTCGCGGTTGCCATAGAATTCAAAGCGTCTAGCGAAGACCTCGCGCGGACCTGTCATGCCCATCCAACCGTATCCGAAGCCGTGCGTCAGGCAGCGATGGATGTAGAGGACTGGGCGATGCAGATGTAATTTGGAAATAGAAATCGATCCGGGGGATCGATTTCCCAATTTACAGCAGCATCGCCGGTTCGGTCCCACTCGAACCGCCACGATTTAGCTGGAGAACACCAGATCTAGAGGTCACGAAAATCTCATCCAATTACCGGAAACCACCCTCCAATCCAGCGGTTTATTGTTTCTAATACAGCGTTGCGAGTGCGTCCGCGCTGTAGTTTTTTAGCTCATCAAATCGGCCTTCTTTGACCTTGGTCGCCCATTGCGGATCTTGGAGCAGGGCGCGGCCTACTGCGACCATATCAAATTCACCCTTATCCATCCGCTCAAACAGCTCGTCTAAGGATGCGGCCTCTGCGCCTTTGCCTTGGAAGGCTTCAAAAAAGTCACCGTTTAAGCCAACGGACCCAACCGTAATTGTGGGAAGTCCCGTTAGTTTTTTAGCCCAACCCGCTAGGTTCAGGTGGCTATCTTCAAATTCAGGTTCCCAGAAACGACGCTGCGAACAGTGCAGCACGTCCACGCCCGCATCCGCAAAGAGAGTCAGAAAAGCTTCCAGCTTCTGCGGGGTATCGGCGAGCCGAGCAGAATAATCCTGTTGTTTCCACTGAGAAAAGCGCAAGATAATTGGCATGTCTTCGCCGACAGCTTTCCGGCATTCAGAAATAATTTCAGCCGCAAAAGTTGCGCGATCATTTAAATCACCGCCATATTTATCTTCGCGCTGATTCATGACACCCCAGAAAAATTGATCAATTAGATAGCCATGCGCGCCGTGCAGCTCTATCGCGTCAAAGCCAAGGTCTTTTGCGGATTTGGCAGAACGCGCGTAGCTGTTGACCATATCCGCAACCTCTTCATCCGTTGGGGCAGGGAGGACGGATTTGCCTGTATGGGTGATGCCGGACGGGCTGTCGGATTGTGCGTCCGGATTATGCCCTGTGCCCGGCTTTCGCACCATGCCGACATGCCAGAGCTGGGGCGCGATTTTCCCCGGTGTTTCTGCAACGGCGTCGGCGACGGCTTTCCATCCGGCTAGTGGTTTCTCTCCGTGAAACTTCGGATAATTTGGATCATTCGCAGACCCTTCACGGTCAATGACGGTGCCTTCTGTGATGATAAGGCCGACATCTGCGTCGCCGCGGCGTTTGTAATAGGCCGCAACATTTTC